>NZ_JBHWCL010000002.1:50839-190184 GCF_042735125.1 Kitasatospora sp. NPDC059599
GGGTGGCCGACGGTACCGCCGCCGGCCACCCACCCGGCCCGCACCGCACCGCACCCACACATCGCGCTGCACCGCACCGCTCGAAGGACCCCCATGCGCCGCCTGCCCCTGCTGCTCACCACCATCGCGCTGTGCGGCGGCCTGGCCGCGATCGGGGCACTCGACCGCACCGGACCCGGCGTCCACCGCCCCTCGGCGGACACCGCCCGGCCCCCGGGCAGCCGGTCCGGCCCCGACGGCTCGCTGACGCGCACGATCACCGCCGACCAGGAGCGGCTGCGGCAGGTGCCCGAGGACGCGGCGCTGTGGGCACGCCTGGGCGCCGAGTACGTCGAACAGGCCCGTCTCACCGCCGACCCGTCGTACTACCCCAAGGCCGACGAGGCCCTGCACCGCTCCCTCGCCCTGGCACCGCGGGCGAACGCCGACGCCCTCACCGGCCTCGGCGCCCTCGCCAACGCCCGCCACCTCTTCGACCAGGCCCGCGACTTCGCCGAACAGGCCGTCGCCGCCTCGCCGGCCCACTGGCCCGCCTACGCCGTGCTCACCGACGCCCGCACCCAGCTCGGCGACGACGCGGGCGCCACCGCGGCCGCCCAGCAACTCCTGGACCGCCGCCCCGGCACCGCCTCCTTCACCCGTGCCGCCTACGACCTCGAACAGCACGGCCGCACCGACGACGCCCGCGCCGCGCTCCGGCAAGCCCTCGACGGCGCCTACGACCCCGCCGACAAGGCCTTCTGCCAGTACCAGATCGCCGAACTCGACCGGAACTCCGGCCGCACCCAGGACGCCCTCACCGGCTACCAGCAGGCCCTGCGCACCGACCCCGACTACACCCCCGCCCTCGCCGGCCGGGCCCGCGCCGAAGCCGCCCTCGGCCGGAACGACGACGCCGTGCGCGACTACACCGCCGCCATCGCCCGCGTCCCGCTCCCCCAGTACCTGCTCGAACTCGGCGAGTTCCACGAATCCCTCGGCCACCCCGACCAGGCCCGCGACCAGTACCGGCTGCTGACCGCCGAACAGCGGCTCGCGGCCGCCAACGGCGTCGTCGACGACCTCACCCTCGGCCAGTACCAGGCCGACCACGGCGACCCGGCCGAAGCCGTCCGCCTGCTGCGCTCCGAGTGGGCCCGCCGACAGAACGTCCTCGTCGCCGACGCCCTCTCCTGGGCCCTGCACCGGACCGGCGCGGACACCGAAGCCCTCACCCTCGCCCGGCAGGCCCAGGCCCACGGCTGGCACAACGCCCTCTTCGGCTACCACCTCGGCGAGATCGAACACGCCCTCGGCCACACCGACGACGCCCGCACCCACCTCACCGAAGCCCTCACCACCGACCCCGCCTTCAACCCGCTCCAGGCCCCGCTCGCCCGCGCCACACTCGACACCCTCGGTTGAGGACAGCCGGGGAATTCGCCCCGTGCGGACGGCACGGTCACGACCCCCGGCGGCGCTCGCGTCTTACCGATCCGTGACACCGCCCGGTGTCGAGGGCCCGCGGCTCCGATCGGCCGCTAGCGTCGGCGGCATGAGAATCCTGGTCACCGGCGGTGCCGGTTTCATCGGCGTGTCCGTGGTCCGTGCCCTGGTCGCGGCCGGGCACGAGGTGCGGGTCCTGGACGCCCTGCTGCCCGCGGTCCATCCGACCGGGAAGGCACCCGCGCTGCCCCCGGGCGTCGACTTCCTCCACGGGGACGTCCGGGACGCGGCGGCCGTCGAGGAGGCGCTCGCCGGGGTGGACGCGGTCTGCCACCAGGCGGCGATGGTCGGCCTGGGACTGGACCTGGACGACGCGCCGCAGTACGTCGGCTGCAACGACCTCGGCACCGCGGTACTGCTGGCCGCGATGGCGCGGACCGGCGTCAGACGGCTGGTCCTGGCCGGGTCCATGGTGGTCTACGGGGAAGGGCGCTACCGCTGCGCGCAGCACGGCGAGGTGGCACCGGGCCCGAGGCGGCCCGCCGATCTCGACGCCGGACGGTTCGAGCCGCCCTGCCCGGTCTGCCGTGCTCCCCTGCATCCGGGCCTGGTCGCCGAGAGCGCACCCGTCGACCCGCGCAACGTCTACGCGGTGACCAAGCTCGCCCAGGAACACCTGGCCGCGGCCTGGGCACGGGCCTGCGGCGGAACCGTACTGACGCTGCGCTACCACAACGTGTACGGCCCCGGCATGCCGCGCGACACCCCGTACGCGGGGGTGGCGTCGCTGTTCCGGTCGGCCCTCGCCCGGGGCGAGGCGCCCCGGGTCTTCGAGGACGGCGGCCAGCGCAGGGACTTCGTCCACGTCGAGGACGTCGCCGCCGCCAACCTCGCGGCCCTGGCGGCCGTGGGCGACCGGCCGCCGGGCAGCGCCCGGGCGTACAACGTGGGCAGCGGCGAGGTACGCACCGTCGGCGGGATGGCGGCCGCGCTGGCCGCGGCGTACGGCGGCCCGGCGCCCGTGGTGACGGGCGAGTACCGGCTCGGCGACGTGCGGCACGTCACCGCCGACTCGACCCGGCTGCGCGCCGAGCTGGGCTGGCTGCCCTGCGTGCCGTTCGACCGCGGCATGGCGGAGTTCGCCGCCGCACCGCTGCGGGTCTGAGCTCAGCTCCGGGCGGACGGCAGGGCGATCTCGAAGCAGCAGCCGCCGGCGACGTTGTGGACGCGGGCGCGCCCGGCGTGGGCCTCGACGATGCCGCGGACGATGGCCAGGCCCAGGCCGGCACCGCTGCCGCCGGCTTCGGGCCGGCCGGCCGGCTCGCCCGGGTCGGCCGGCCTGGGCGTGCGGGCCGCGGTTCCGCGCCAGCCGGTCTCGAAGACCCGGGGCAGGTCCTGGGCGGAGATGCCGCCGCAGCCGTCGGTGACCGAGAGCACCACTTCGTCCGCCTCCCGCCGCGCGGACACGGCGACCACGCCGTCCTGGGGGGTCGAGCGGATCGCGTTGACCAGGAGGTTGCCCAGCACCCGGGTGATCTCGCGGCTGTCGACCTCGACCGGTTCCGGCTCCACCTGTCGGCCTTCGAGCCGGACGCCGCGCTGCCGGGCCAGCGCGTGGGCGCCGGCCAGGGCGTCGTCGACCAGGTCGTAGGCGGAGACCCGGGTGAGCGAGAGGGAGAGCGTGCCGGCCTGGATGCGGGAGAGTTCGAACAGGTCGTCCACCATGCCGGTGAGCCGCTCGACCTCGGTGCGGATCCGCTGGAGGTAGCGCTCGGGCTCCTCGGCGACACCGTCCTCCAGCGCCTCGGCCATGGCCCGCAGCCCGGCCAGCGGGGTGCGCAGGTCGTGGGAGATCCAGGCGACCAGCTCCCGCCGGGACTGTTCGAGGGCCTGTTCGCGGGCCCGGGACTCGGCGAGCCGGGCGCTGGTGGCCGCGAGTTCCTCGCTGAGCTGGGCCAGTTCGCGGCCCAGCGGGTGGGCGGGCGCGGTGAAGCCGGTGTCACTGCCGACGGTCCGGGCGGCCACGGTCAGCGCCCGGCTGCCGGCGACCACCTGCCGCCCCAGCAGCGCGGCGGTGCACAGCGACACGACCGCGGCCATGACGAGCACCGTGATGACGACGCCGAGGTCGTGGTCGGAGAGGAACATGGCCTGCGCGACGGCGAACGTCCCGGAGGTGACCGCGAGCACGGTGACGACGGCGACGCAGAACAGCGAGAGCGCCATCGAGCGTCGACGCAGGAGCCGGACGGCGGGCCAGCCGAGCAGGCCCGCGCCGCCGGCGCCGAGGGCGGCGAACAGCGCGATCAGCAGCAGGTCCTTCACGAGCGGTCCTCCTCGACGCCCTGCGCCGGGTCGTAGCGGTAGCCGACGCCCCACACCGTGCAGATCATCCGGGGAGCGGCGGGGTCGTCCTCGATCTTCTCGCGCAGGCGCCGGACGTGGACGGTGACGGTGGAGAGGTCGCCGAAGTCCCAGCCCCAGACGCGGGCCATCAGCTCCTGCCGGGAGAACACCGTCCCCGGATGCCGCAGCAGGAAGGCCAGCAGATCGAACTCCCTTGCCGTCAGCGAGAGTTCCTTCCCGGCTCGGTGGGCGCGGCGGGCCGGACCGTGGAGGGTGATGTCCCCGGAGCGGACGGGCTCGGCCGAGGTGCCGGGCGCCGGTGCCGCCGCGCGCGAGCGCCGCAGCACCGACTGGACCCGCAGGACGAGTTCGCGCGGGCTGAACGGCTTGGTGACGTAGTCGTCGGCGCCCAGCTCCAGACCGAGGATGCGGTCGGCCTCGTCGCCCCTGGCGGTGAGCATCACGACGGGCAGCTCCGCACCGGTGTCCCGGTCGCGCAGCCGCCGCAGCACCTCCAGGCCGTCGATGCCCGGGAGCATCAGGTCCAGGACCACGAGGTCGGGGCGGTGGGCGCGGGCGAGGGCGAGCCCCTGCGGGCCGTCCGCGGCACGGTCGACGTGGTGGCCGGCGCGGGCGAGGTAGCCGGCGACGACCTCGGCCACGGTCGGGTCGTCGTCGATCACCAGGATGCGGGCGCCGGCCGGCGGGCCGGTGGTGGCGGAGGGCTCGTTCACCCCGCCGAGGATAGGGGCCCCCGCACCGGTGCGGACGCCGTCGCGGCTCCCCGTTCGACCTCCGTAAGATTCGACCTCCGTAAGATCCGGGGGCCGGTGCGCGCTCCGGCGCGGGCCCCCGCCGGTCCCCGGTGGGCCGTCGGCGCGACGTTCGACTTCCGTAAGGCTGCGGCACCCCCGCGCGGGGCGGGCCCGCCCTTAGCGTGACCGGCGTGACCTCCACTCCCCCTCGACCGTCCGGTGTCGACGTCGTCCTGCCCTGCCTCGACGAGGCCGCGGCCCTGCCCTGGGTGCTCGGACGGATCCCGCCGGGCTGGCGGGCGATCGTCGTCGACAACGGCTCCCGGGACGGCTCGGCCGAACTCGCCCGAAGGCTCGGGGCGACCGTGGTCGAGGAGTCCCGGCGCGGATTCGGCGCCGCCTGCCACGCCGGGCTCCTCGCCGCCACCGCCGAGCTGGTCTGCTTCCTGGACTGCGACGGCTCCCTCGATCCCGCCCAACTGCCCCGGGTCACCGCTCCGGTGGCCGACGACACGGCGGACCTGGTCCTCGGCCGCCGCCGGCCGGCGACCCTGAGCGCCTGGCCCGTCCACGCCCGACTCGCCAACACCGTGCTGGCCGGCCGCCTGCGGGCCCGCACCGGCGCCCCCCTGCACGACCTGGGACCGATGCGGGCCGCCCGACGGGAACGCCTGCTCGCACTGGGGCTGGGCGACCGCCGCTCCGGGTACCCGCTGGAGATGGTGCTCGCCGCCTCGGCTGCCGGGATGCGGATCACCGAGACGTCCGTCGACTACCTGCCGCGCGCCGGCCGGTCGAAGGTCACCGGCACGCTGCGCGGCACCCGGCAGGCGATCCGGGACATGCGGGCCGTCCTCGCCGCCCCGCCGCCCACCCTGCTGGTCATCGCCAAGTCCCCCGTGCCGGGCCGGGTGAAGACCCGGCTCACCCCGGCGTGCACGCCCGAGCAGGCGGCCGCGCTGGCCGAGGCCGCGCTCTCCGACACGCTGCACACACTGGCCACCGTCCCCGCCGGGCGGCGCCTGCTCGTCCTGGACGGCGAACCGGGCCGCTGGCTGCCGCCGGGGTGGCAGGTCCTCCCGCAGAGCGGCGGCGGGCTGGACGCACGGCTGGCGGCGGCCTTCGGCCACGCTGCCCGGCTGGCCCCGAACGCGCCCGCGCTGCTCGTCGGCATGGACACCCCGCAGCTGAGCGCGGCCACCCTGGCCGAGCCGCTCTCGCCGACGGGCCGGGCGGGCACGGACGCCTGGTACGGGCCCGCGTCCGACGGCGGCTTCTGGGCCCTCGGTCTGGCCCGGCCGACCGAGGACCTCGCCCGCCGGCTCCTCCTGGGGGTGCCGATGTCGACCCCGGACACCGGGTCGGCGCTCCTCGACCGGCTCGGGACGGCCGGCCTCACGGTGCACCGGCTGCCCGAAGCCACCGACGTGGACACCGTCGAGGACGCCCTGCTGGTCGCCTCCCAGGCGCCGCGGAGCCGCTTCGCCGCCCGCCTGCGCTCGTTCCGGGCGGCCCCCGAGGTGGCAGGTTGAGCGGCACCGCGACGGCGTGGATCGACGACCCGTTCACCGAAGCCGTCCGCACCGGACGCGGTCCGCTGTGGCTGCGAGGCGACGACGGCCGCCGGATCCCGCTCGACATCGAGCGCTGGTGCGCGCCCGCCACCGGCGGCGACCACAGCCTGCTGCTGCGCTGCTTCCAGCTGTCCGCACCGGTCGTCGACCTCGGCTGCGGGCCGGGCCGGCTGGTCGCCGCGCTCCTCGCCCTGGGTGTCCCGGCACTCGGTGTCGACGTCACACCGGCGGCCGTCGCCCGCACCCTGGGCCTCGGCGGCGCAGCGCTGTGCCGGTCGGTGTTCGACCGGCTTCCGGCCGAGGGCCGCTGGGGTGCGGCCCTGCTGGCCGACGGCAATCTCGGCATCGGCGGGAACCCCGAGGCCCTGCTGCGGCGGGCCGCCGAACTGATCGCGCCGGACGGGCTGCTGCTGGTGGAGGTCGAGCCGCGGGAGGTCGACGAGCGGGTCACCGTCCGGGTCGAGGGCCCGGACGGGCGGCTCGGGCCGCCCTTCGCCTGGGCGCGCCTCGGTGCCGAGGCCGCCGTGGAGCGCGCCCGCGGCGCCGGACTCGTCGAGTCGGAACGCTGGACCTCCCACGGCCGGCGCTTCCTCGCCCTGCGCAGGTGCGCCGCGCCGGCCCGCTGAGGCTGTCGGCCGTACCGGGCGCGGTACGGCCGACAGCACGTCCTCAGCGGCTCACGGGCGGGGCGCGGGACCGCCGCGGGCCGGGTGCCCCCGGTCCGCGGCCGGTTCCGGGTCCGTGGCCGGTGCGGGGTCCGCGGCCGGTGCGGGCGCCCAGTGCGGGTGCTCGCGCTCGGCCCAGCGCCGGTCGACCCACCCGGTCCGCATCCCGCGCCTGGCCTCGGGATCCCGGAGCGCCATCCGGATGTGCCCGGCGGACACCACGGCGACGGCCGCGGCCAGCCAGTCGTGGACGAAGGTCGCACCGGTCCGCCAGGACGGCGGCGCCAGGTGGGTGAGCCACATCAGCAGACCCGTACCGAGCAGCACCAGCATCGTGCCGAGCGTCCACTGGGCGTACAGCTTCTGCCCGGCGTTGAACTTCCCCGCCGGGCGGCGGAACGCGCGCGCCCGTACCGCCCGCAGCCACGCCCGGTCCGCGGGGCCGAAACGGCTCAGCCTCGACACGTCCGCGCGTACCGCCCGGAAGCCCAGTCCGAGCAGCAGCGGTACCGGCAGCGCCAGTCCGCACCACACGTGCGCGGTGACGACGAGCCTTCGCCGCCCGACCAGTTCGGCCAGCGGCGCCAGGTAGAGGCAGGCGGCGGTGGCCAGGCACGCCAGCGCCAGCACGGCGGTCGCGCGGTGCACCCAGCGCTCGGCGCGGGTGAAGCGGAGCAGGAGGTCAGGCGGTCGGTGCATCGTCACGTCCGTTCGACCGGCCGACCCAGGCGTCGACGTCGTAGCCGTTCCGCTCCCAGTAGCCCGGCTCCACCGTGTCGGTGACGGTGATCCCGGACAGCCACTTGGCCGACTTGTAGAAGTACATCGGCGCGACGTACAGGCGGACCGGACCGCCGTGGGCGTGGGAGATCGGCGCGTCCTGAAGCTTGAGCGCGACCACCACGTCGTCCCGCCGGGCCTGCTCCAGGGTGAGGCTCTCGGTGTACTCGCCGTCGAAGCAGCTGAACCGCAGCGCCCGGGCGCCCGCGGTGACGCCGGCGGCATCGAGCAGGTGGGCCAGCGGCACGCCCTCGAACGGGGTGGACGGCACCCGCCAGCCCGTCACGCACTGCACGTCCCGCACGATCCGGCGCTGCGGCATCGCCTGCAGGTCCGCCAGGCGGTAGCGGCCGGGACGCTCCACCAGCCCGTCCACCGTCAGGGTGTAGGTGTCGGGGCCCCGGGCCGGCACCGAGGACGCCACCGAGTAGTACCGGAAGCCGCCTCCTCCCGGCAGCAGGCCGGTGAGACCCGTCGGGTCCTTGCCCGCCACGGTGTCCTGGGCGCGCTGGAGGTACGGGCCGGCCACGACTCCCGCCGCACCGAGCCCGAGCAGGCCCAGCACCACCCGACGGCCGACCGGTGTCCCCCGGCTCTCCTCGATCTGTTCACTCACGCCGATCTGTTCGCTCACGCCGCCGATTCGACCAGCCGGGGGCCGGCGCGACCAGGGCCGGCACCGGGACGTCAGACTTCCGTCACTTCTCGCCGAACGCCACCACGGCCACCCGCCCCGCACGACGCTGCCGCAGCAGCGGGACCAGGAGGACGACGCACAGCGCCGTGCCGTAGGCCAGCTGCTGCGCCACCTGACCTCCCGTCAGGTAGAGCGCCTGCCCGGCGGCCGGGACGGCCAGCCACTCCCAGCGACCGTCGAGGGCGACCAGCGCGACCAGCAGCAGCCCGTACCACGGGTAGGCGGGCGCGACCAGCAGCAGTGCCGTGCCCGTCACCAGGAGCGCGCCGGCCCACGGCCGGTCCCGGTCGCCCCGGCGGAGCACCCGGACCACCACCACCGCGAGCACCAGCGCCGCCGCCCACGGCAGGAGGCGGTCGGGCAGCACCAGCCGCAGCAGTCCGAACCGGTCGATGTGCCCCTGCTCGTAGCCCTCCTCCCGCAGGTAGCCCGGCAGGTAGCCCAGCACCGAGGTGCCCGAGGCCACGACGTACGGGAGGTAGGAGAGGGCGAAGGCGCCGAGGGTGGAGCCGAGCAGCAGCACGTCGGCGCGGGTCGGGCGCCGGGACAGCAGGCCCGACAGGGCGCCGGGCAGGGCCAGGGCCGGCAGCAGTTTGGCCGCGACCGCGCCGCCCAGCAGGACGCCCGCGCGGACCGCCCGCCCCGACTCGGACCACCCCCGTACCGCCCGCCCCCGCGTCTCCCGCGCCCGTACCGCCCGCGCCCGCCGGGACCGTCCCCGTACCGCGCAGCCCAGCGCGGCGACCGTCAGCAGTGCGCCGAGCGTGTCGACGTGCGCGTCGTTGACGGCCCACACCGTCACGCCGGGGAACCACCCCCACAGCGCGGCGCGCCACGCCTCCCGCCCCGTCACCAGCAGGAGTCCGGTGACCGCCACCGCCAGCACCGCACCGCCGGCCTGCACCGCGCGGACCCCGCCGCCGAACGGGTGCACGGCGAGGAACCAGGCCTGCGCGACCGGCGGGTAGATGGTGTGCACGGCCGGCCGGTTGATGCGGGTGCAGTCCCCGGCCCCGGTGCGCCGCTCGTCCCAGCCGGCGCACCCGTCCCCCACCGGGAAGAGCCCGGGATCGCGCAGCCCCGCCAGCGCCGGATCGTCCGGGGTCCGGGCGTAGGGCGAGATCCCGGCCGCCTGGACCCGGCCGTCCCAGACGTAGCGGTAGGCGTCGTCGCTGGTCCGCGGCGGCGCCAGCAGACCGACGGCGGCCACGGCGACGCCACCGGCCAGGACCAGCGGCACGACCTGCTCCCGGGGCACCCCGCGCAGCAACAGCACCGCGACGGCGAAGAGGGCGGTGTCGAGGAGGTACCAGCAGGCGAGCGGGAGGACGCCGCCGTGGGCGACGGTCAGCGCCAGGGCGGTGACCAGGGCGGCGAGGGCGAGGAGACAGCGCAGGACGGTCCGGGAGATCACGTCGCCCACCCTCCCACCGGCCGGCCCCCGCACCCGGGGCGGCGAGGCCGCCGTTCGAAATCGGTAAGCACGTCGGAGCACCGCAGGAACGCGCCAGGGCGCTTCGATGGAGAGGTGGAAACCGATCCCGCCGACTCCGGCGCCCCCGTCCGTCGCCGCCGCCGCTATGACCCGTCGCTGCCCGCTCCCCCGGCGTTCCTGCGGCGCGGGCCGTTGCGCGAGGGCGCGTTCACCTCACCGCTGCACGAGCCGCGGACCGTGGTCGTCGTCGGCCGCTGGCTGGGCCTGGCCGTCCTGCTCTGCTTCCTGACCGGCCTCACCAGCCACCTGCTCCAGGACCCGCCCGGCTGGCTCGCCCCGCACCTGCCCGCACGGCCGGTGAACGGCTACCGGGTCACCCAGGGCCTGCACGTGATCAGCGGTCTGGCCGCGATCCCCCTGGTCGGCGCGAAACTCTGGGCGGTCTATCCGCGGCTCTTCGAGTGGCCGCCGGCGCGCAGCGTGCTGCACGCCCTGGAGCGGATCGGCATCGCCGTCCTCGTCGCGGCCGTCCTGATGGAGCTGTTCACCGGTCTGCTGAACACCCTGCAGTGGTACCCGTGGCCGTTCCCGTTCCGGCAGACCCACTTCTGGCTCGGCTGGCTGGCGACCGGCGGACTGCTGGTCCACCTGTCCGTCAAGGCGCCGCTCATCGCCGCGCACTGGTGGCGCCGGGCCGCTCCGGCCCTGGCGCAGCGCCGCGCGTTCCTCGCGGCGACCACCGCCGCCGTCGGCACCGTCACCCTCGTCACGGCCGGACAGAGCGTGCCCTGGCTGCGGGCCCTGGACCTGCTGGCCCCGCGCCGCCCCGACATCGGCCCGCAGGGCCTTCCGGTGAACCGCACCGCCGCCCAGGCCGGCACGATCACGGTGCCCGCCGGCTGGCGGCTGCGGGTGGACGGGCCTCGGCCGTACGAGCTCACCCTCACCGAGCTCGGTGAACTCCCCCAGTACGAGGTGGAGTTGCCCATCGCCTGCGTGGAGGGCTGGAGCGCCACCGCCCGGTGGGGCGGGGTCCGGGTCTCCGACCTGCTGCTGCGCGCCGGAGCCCCGGCCGGCTCCTCCGCCCGGATCACCTCGTTGGAGGCCGAAGGCCCCTACCGGGTGATGGAGATGCCCGCGCAGTACGTCGACGATCCGCTCAGTCTGCTCGCCCTGCGCGTCAACGGTGAGGTGCTGACGGCGGATCACGGGTTCCCGGCGCGGATCATCGCGCCGAACCGGCCCGGTGTCCTGCAGACCAAGTGGGTCACCCGGATCGAGGTGACGGCATGACCGTCGTGATCCGTGGTCTGCTGCTGGCGGCCGGCGCGGCCCTGATCGGCTACGGCCTGTCCGGGCTGCTCGGCGACCCGTACATCACCGACCCGCTGGACGTCCTGGTCTGGGCGGTCGGAGGGCTCGTGATCCACGACGGAGTGTGGGCGCCGCTGCTGTGCCTGCTGGGCGCGTTCCTGGTGCGCGGGCCGGTGCTGCGCGGCTGGCTGGTCGTCGCGGCGGCCGTGACCGCCGTCGGCCTGCCGGCCGTCCTGCGCGCGGGCGACGACAACGGCAACCCGACCGTCCTGCCGCTTCCCTACCTCCGCAACTGGCTGCTGGTGCTGGCCGCCACCGCCGTCCTCGCGCTGCTGGTCGCGCTCGTCGGGCGGTGGCGGCGCCGGGATCGATCCGTCAGGCACCGGGGTGGTGCCCTCGGGCGCCGGGGTCGTGCCGTCAGGCGCCGGGCACCCCGGGAAGACCGGTCGTGAGGCCGTCCAGGGCGTGCGGGCAGGCGCACCCGCGCACGAGGGGCAGCCGCTCCAGCGCCTTGAACAGCACGGTGCGCAGCCGGTCGACGTTGCGGGCGAACTCCTTCAGCACCTCGCCGTGGGTGACGCCCTCACCGCTCTCGACGCCCGCGTCGAGGTCGGTGACCAGGGCCATCGAGGTGTAGCAGAGCCCGAGTTCACGGGCCAGGACGGCCTCCGGGTGCCCGGTCATGCCGACCACCGACCAGCCGTTGGCGGTGAACCAGCGGGACTCGGCGCGGGTGGAGAAGCGCGGGCCCTCGATCACCACCAGCGTGCCGCCGTCGACCGGCTCCCAGGCCGCCTCCCGGGCGGCCTCCATCGCCACGCGCCGCCCCTGCGGGCAGTACGGGTCGGCCATCGACACGTGCACCACCTCCGGCACCGTGCCGTCCGGCAGCGGCAGGCCGTCGTAGAAGGTCTGCGGGCGTCCGGAGGTCCGGTCGACGAACTGGTCGGGCACCAGCAGGGTGCCCGGCCCGTACTCCGGGCGCAGCCCGCCGACCGCGCAGGGTGCCAGCACCTGCCGCACGCCCAGGGAGTGCAACGCCCACAGGTTCGCGCGGTAGTTGATCCGGTGCGGCGGGAGCCGGTGGCCACGCCCGTGCCGCGGCACGAAGGCGACCCGGCGGCCGACCACCTCACCCACGAACAGCGCGTCGCTCGGCTCGCCGTACGGGGTGTCCACCCGCACCTCGGTCACGTCGTCCAGCAGCTCGTAGAGGCCGGAGCCGCCGATCACGCCCACCTCGGCGCTCGGCAGGACGTTCTGGTCGGCCGTCATCGCGGTCCACCTCTCTTCTCGGGAACAACCTTCCGGCCACTGTAGGAACGGACCGCGCCGGAACCAGGACACCGGGCCTTACGAATCGCGAACGTCACGTCACGCTGCGAACGCGGCACCCGGGCCGGCGGACCCGCCCGCCGGCACGAACGCCTGCCTCTGGGAATCGCCACCGTCAGCACGGCCGGTCGAAACGCGTCCCCGGGCCGGCGGTCAGGCTGTGTTCAGGTCCCGCACGTCAGCCTCGGTCGCATGACGACCGCCGCTGAACGGCACACGGCGACGCCCGACGCCGGCCCCTCGGTGTCGGTCTGATCAACACTTCATTGATCTTCACCGCCGTGCCGGCCGTCGTCCTGGGCCGGCAGCTCAGGACCAGGCCTGCACACCGTTCGCGTACTGGCTCACGGTCGTGGTGCCGAGCGTCACCGGCACTCTGTACACGGACATCCTCACCGACAGCCGGGGGCCCGGCTCAGGACCCGGTCCGGGACCGGAGCCGGCCCAGGACCGGGCGGAGCCGGGTCAGGTCGTCCGGCGTCGGATCCGGAAGAAGCAGAAGCCCGAGAGCGCCGCGGTCATGGCGGTGTAGAGCGCTGCCTCGATGAGCTGGAAGGGCCAGTAGCGGGTGTTCGGCTGGTAGGTGGCGGTCACGTGGAGGTCCTGTCCGGCCAGGCAGGCGATCGTCCCGTCGAACCGGCCCGGCATCAGGCAGGTGTCGATCTTCTCCGCGCCGGGTGGCTGTCCGGCCGAGTCGAGCGCGTGGCCCGAGGAGAGAACCCAGGCGTCCGGGAGGGAGATGCCGCCGATCGCGAGCGACGAGCCGTTCCGGACGATGCCGTCGGCGTGGCTCAGCGTCGCCGTGTCGAGCCGGATGTCCGCGGTGCGCGGTGGGAGGTAGTTCGGCCGGAGGGCGGTCGGGACGGCGAACTGCACGGCCGCGAACAAAGCCAGGGTCAGGCCCATGGCGGCGACCGGTCGTCGCAGCAGCAGGCCGGCGGCGGCTCCCAGGGCGAAGGCGAAGGCCGCGTAGGACAGCGGGACGATGCCGCGTGCGCCGAAGACCGGCGCGGAGAACCGGGCGGCCTCGACCGTGTCGTACCGGCTCGCGCTCCAGGACATCAGCAGGTCGAGCAGTCCCGTCAGGGCGACCGCACCGAGGCCGACGACCAGCAGCTTCACCGTCAGCCAGCGGGTCCGGGTGACGCTCTGGTGCCAGGCCAGCCGATGCGTTCCGGCTGCCAGCTCCCCGCTGATCAACGGCGCTCCCCAGAAGACGCCGAGCAGGCCGGGGACGGTCATCAGGGCGACGTCCGTGAGCGTGACGACGGTGGAGTACGTGTCCTCGAAGCCGGAGACGAGGCCGGGCGCACAGCCCGTGGCGATGCATCCCGCCAGGCTGCGGTCGTAGTCACCGCGGATGTTCAGTCCGAGCAGCAGGAGGTAGACGGCGGCTGCGCCGAGAGCGATCGCGCCGGCGATCGCCTGGGTGCGGAACTGGCGCCAGGTCACCCAGATCATCGGAGGCCCTCCAGGTCATGCGGGTTGTGCGCCTGCCGGTCCCGGGCCAGGTACGCGAGGACGAGGTCTTCGAGGTCGAGGCGCTCGGCTGCCCAGTGCCCCTCGGGGAGCGGTGCGGTGGTCCTGACGACGAACGAGCTCCGGTCGTCGGCGTGGTGCTCCTGCACGACCGACAGGGACGCGGGAAGTGCGGAGGCCGGACGGCGCGGGCCGACGATCCGGTAGTGCTCGGCGATCAGTTCCTCGCACGGTCCGGCCAGTTGGACCCGGCCTCCGGAGATCAGGAGCAGGTGGTCGCAGACCCGTTCGAGGTCGGTGATCACGTGGGAGGACAGGACGACGGTCCGGTCTTCCCGTTCCCCGGCGAACTCCGTCAGGCCGTGCAGGAAGGAGCGCCGGGCCAGCGGGTCGAGGGCGGCCACCGGCTCGTCCAGCAGCAGCAGTTCGGGCTGCTTCGCGGTGGCGAGAGTCAGCGCCAGTTGGGCGCGTTGGCCGCCGGACAGCCTGCCGGCCTTCTGCTGCGGATCGAGGCCGAGCTGCGCGATCCGGCGGTGCGCGGCGTCCTGGTCCCAGCCGGGGTTCATGCGGGCGCCGAAGCGCAGGTGGTCGGCGATCGACAATCCGGCGTAGACCGGGGTGTCCTGGGCGACGAAGCCGACCCTGGCCAGCTGTCCGGGGCCGTCCCCGGGCCGGCTACCGAGGACGCGAATGGTTCCGGTGGTGGGGCGCAGTTGGCCGCAGGCCAGGTTCAGCAGGGTGGACTTGCCGGCGCCGTTGGGGCCGACCAGTCCCACCACCCGTCCCGGCGGGATCGACAGGGTGCATTCCGTCAGGGCCCACCGGCCCCGGTACCGCTTGCCCAGCCCGTGGGCCTCGATGACGGCGGTCATGGTCCTCCTCCGATCACGGGTAGCCCGTGAGTGATCCGCCGCGGTGTGCCGCGGCGACGGCTCCCACCGTGCCGTCGGAGGGACGACGACGGCGTCGGGCCCGAGGACAGACCTCGACGCGCCCGACTGGCCTCAGGTACACCTCTCCACGTCAGTCCCCAGACCGACGCGGGGCCTCGGCCCCGGTGGCTACATTGCGATCATGGAGTCTCTTCGACCGCCCCTGCTCAAGCGGCTGAGCACGCGGCACCGGGTCGTGATCGACTGCGCCGCCGCCGTACTGGCGATGGCCGGTTCCACCTTGCTCTGGCAGGGCTCGGCCGACCTGGGCGGGCTGAACCCGGTGGACGTCCTGGTCGCCGTGCTCGCCCTGCTGGCGGTGGCGTTCCGCCGACGCTGGCCGCGTGCCGTGCTCGCGGCGGTCGTGACCGCCGGAGCCGTTGCCACCTTCGCGCGCGGGGGGCCGGTGCCGCTGGTGGCGGTCGCCTTCGTGATGTACGTGGTCCCCCAGCGGTCCCCGCGTCGCCAGGCGCTCCGGGTGCTCGCCGCGACCTTGCTGGTGATGGTGCCGGCCGCCGGGCTCACCGGATTCCTCGACCTGCCGTACGGTCCGCCCACCCGGCACAGCCCCGCGCTGGTCGTCGAGAGCGCGCTGCTCGTCACGGTGGCGTGGACCATCGGCTACGCGGTGCAGCAGCAGAGACTCTACGCCGACAGCCTGCGCACCCGGGCGGAGCAGCGCGTACAGGAGCAGCTGGCCGGGGCCCGTCGCGCCGCCGGTGAGGAACGCCTGCGGATAGCCAGGGAGTTGCACGACGTGGTGGCCCACACGATGAGCGTGATCGCGGTGCAGGCAGGGGTCGCGAACCACGTCGCCGCCGAGCGTCCGGAGGAGGCGCGGCGCGCGCTGTCGTCCATCGAGGAGACCAGCCGCGGGGCGCTGCGCGAGATGCGGGCGATGCTCGGGATCCTCAGGGGCGAGGAGGGCAGCGGGCATCCGGGCCGAGGTGGTGCCGGGACGGCCCCCGCACCGGGGCTGGCGGATCTCGCTGCGCTGGTGGGGCGGGCCGCCGAGGCGGGCGTCCAGGTGGCTCTGGAGGTTCGCGGTGAGCGGCCGGAGCTGTCTCCCGGCCTGGACCTGGCCGCCTTCAGGGTCGTCCAGGAGGCGGTCACCAATGTGATCAAGCACGCGGCGGTGGAGCGGTGCCGGGTGGCCGTCACGTACCGCCCTGATGCGGTGATGCTGGAGGTGACGGACGACGGCGCCGGTACTGACGAAGGATCCGGGCAAGGCGCCTCCCGGCCGGTGGCCGCCCACGGAATCGTCGGCATGCGTGAGCGGGTCGGCATGTACGGCGGGGAGTTCCGCGCCGGGCCGAGGCCGGGACGCGGCTTCCAGGTCTCTGCCCGGTTCCCGTTCCCCACGACCGGGGGCTCGCTGTGATCCGCGTGCTGGTCGCCGACGACCAGGCGCTGGTCCGTGGCAGCTTCCGCGTCCTCGTGGACACCGCACCCGATCTGACCGCCGTCGGCGAGGCCGAGTCGGGTGAGGAGGCCGTCGAACTCGCCCGGCGCGAGAAGCCCGACGTCGTCCTGATGGACATCAGGATGCCGGGCCTGGACGGCATCGAGGCGACCCGGCGGATCACCGCCGACCCGACGCTCTCCGGTGTCAGGGTGCTGATCCTGACCACCTTCGACATCGACGAGTACGTCTTCGCCGCCCTCCACGCGGGCGCGAGCGGCTTCCTGCTCAAGGACACCCGGCCGGCCGACCTGCTGGCGGCGATCCGCGTCATCGCGGCGGGTGACGCCCTCCTCGCCCCGGGCGTCACCCGCCGCCTCGTCGAGGAGTTCACCCGTCGCCCCGAGGCGCCCGGCCGACCCTCCGCCGCGCTGGCCGGGACGACCGAACGGGAGCGGGAAGTCCTCACGCTGGTCGGCCTCGGCCTGTCGAACGCCGAGATCGCCGCCCACCTGCACGTCAGCCTGTCCACCGCCAAGACCCACGTCGGGCGGCTGCTCATGAAACTCGGCGCCCGCGACCGGGCCCAACTCGTCATCGCCGCCTACGACGCCCGCCTGGTCCACCCGGCACCGGCAGCCGAGACACCTCGCACCGGCGCCGACTGACGATGTACGGACCCGGCCGGCTCGGCGGCGGACTCGGCACCGGTGCGGGCCGTGCCGCAGCCGGCCGTCGGCGATCGGGGACCGGGTCCGCCCCGGCCCGGGGCGCCGGAGGTGGGTCGTCGCGGTGGGCGCAGCGGCCGACGACGGCGGGTGGCCGCCGCGCCCCGTCGCGGTCGGCGTCCGGCCCGGTCGGCGTCCGGCCCGGTCGGCGTCCGGCCCGGTCGGCGTCCGGCCCGGTCGGCGTCGGGTCCGGTCGGCGTCGGGTCAACGGATGCTGTCCGCGGGGTGCCGGGCCGTGAGCGGGGCGGGCCGGGGGCCCGCGAGGGGCAGGACGCGGTCGGCGTGTGCGCCGACGAGCGGAAGGTCGTGGCTGACGAGGACGACCGCCAGGCTGCGGCTGGTGCGCAGGCCTTCGAGGAGGCGCATGAGTGCGGCGGCGGTGTCGGTGTCGAGGGCGGAGGTGACCTCGTCGCAGAGCAGGACGTCGGGTTCGGCGGCGAGGGCGCGGGCCAGGGAGACGCGCTGGCGCTGACCGCCGGAGAGTTCGTGGGGCCGGCGGGTCGCGTAGTGCGGGGGCAGGCCGACAGCGGTGAGCAGCTCGGCGACCCGCTCCTCGCACCGGGCTGTCGGGAGGGCGAAGTGCACCTTCAGCGGCCGGATGAGGGTGGCGGCGACGTTGTGGGCGGGGTTGAGGGCGCCGAGCGGGTTCTGGGGGACGAGCTGGATGCGGCGGCGCTGGTCGCGGGTACGGCGCCGGAAGGACGGGGCGAGGGGTTCGCCGTGGAGGGTGATGCTTCCGGACTCCGGCCGGTGGAGGCCGGCCAGGGTCCGCAGGAGGGTGGTCTTGCCGCATCCGGACGGGCCGGTGATCCCGGTCAGCGTGCCGGGCGTCAGGTCGAGGTCGACGGCGGTGAGGACGCGGTGGCGGGTGCGGCCCGTGCCGATGCCGGCGTTGAGCGCCCTCACCTCGACGACGGGCGACGCCGTGGAAACGCGGGTGCGGACGCGCGCGGTCGGCACCGGCGGCCCGGGAGCGGCCGGGGACGCATCCGTGGCCGGGTCCGGGTCCGTGGCCGGGTGGTCGGGCCACAGGGCGACGGCGTCGTCGGCGCAGCGGGCGACGAAGTCGGGGTCGTGGCTGGTGAGGGCGATGGCGAGGTCCTCGCAGTCGGCGAGGTCGCGCAGGAGCTCGGCGATGTCGTCGCGCAGGGCGGCGTCGAGGCCGGCGGTGGGTTCGTCGAGGAGGAGGATCTCCGGGCGGCGGGCGAGGGCCCGGGCGAGGGCGACGCGCCGCTGCTGGCCGCCGGACAGACCTGCGGGGCGGCGGCGTTCGAGGTCTTCGCCGACGGGGAGGCGGACCGCGCGCAGGAGCTCCGCGACGGGGGTCCTGCGGCGGTCGGGGGCGGTCTCGGTGATGAGCCGTTCGACGCGCATCCGGGGGTTCAGGCCGGAGCCGGGGTCCTGGCCGACGAAGGCGAGCCGGTGACGGCGGAGGCGGCGGAGGTCCTCGGGCGGGAGGGCCAGGATGTCGTGGCCGAGGACCTCGATGCTCCCGGCGGAGACGCGGGCGCCCGGGGGCAGGGCGCCGGCGAGGGCGCGCAGCAGGGTGGTCTTGCCGGCGCCGGACGGTCCGGTGATGGCGGTGATCCGACCCGGAGTGAGGGTGAGGCTCGCGTCCGTGAGCAGCGGGGCGTCCCGGAGGGTGACGGACAGTGCGGTGGCGCGGGCGGCGGGGACGGTGGTGCTCACAGCGGGGTCTCCGGGGTGGGCCGGGCGGGGGCGAGGGCTTCGGCGGCGAGGTTCACGCTGATGGCGAGCAGGCCGACGGCCAGGCACGGCGCGCCGACGGCCCAGGGGTTGAGGGTGATGCCGGCGGCGTTCTCCCGGATCATCAACGCCCAGTCGGCTTCGGGTGGTTGGGGGCCGAGCTGGAGGAAGGCGGCGACCGAGACGATGTAGACGCCTTCGACGAAGCGCAGGCCGAACAGGGCGAGGATCGTGGAGCGCAGGTTGGGCAGCACCTCATGGACCATCAGGTGCCACAGCCGTTCGCCGCCCGCGGCCGCGGCTTCGAGGTAGCCGGTGGCGGCGACGGGGGCGGCTGCCGCGGCGACGATCCGTACGGCGTAGGGGATGCCGAGGAGGGTGGCCGCGGCTGCGACGGCGAGGCGTCCGCCGGCGGGCCAGGCCAGGGCGATGAGCATGATGGCGAGGACCGAGGGCAGGAGGATCGTCAGGTCGGCGGCTCGTTCGATCCACCGCCCGATTGCGGGGCGCAGGGCGGCGAGGATGCCGATGGCGGTGGCGGCCGCGGTGACGACGACGGCGATGGCCAGGGCCGTGGCGAGCAGGGGTGCGCCGCCGGTCAGCAGGCGGCTGAGGACGTCGCGGCCGAGCTGGTCGCCGCCGAGTGCGGCGCCGTTGCCGGGTTCGGCGTAGGGGAAGGTGACGGGCGTGTCGATGGGGTGGGGGGCGAGGAGGGGGCCGGCCAGGGCGAGGACGACGAGCGCGAGTGCGGGAGCGGCGCGGAGGAGTACGCGTCCCGTGCGGCGGGTGGCGGGTGCGGGGGCCGCTGCGGTCGGGGCGTCGGCGGTCATCGGCGCTCTTCTCCGAGGGTGGTGGTGCGGACGAGGTCGGCGATCAGCAGGAGCAGGCTGATGGCGGCGCCGGCCGCGGCGACGACTCCGGCGACGAGCGGGGTGTCGCGGTCGGTGATGGCACCGGCCAGGATGGCGCCGATACCGGGGTAGTTGAAGAGGGTCTCGACGACGACGGTGCCGCCCAGGAGCATGCCCGCGGAGGTGGCGATGCCGACGGCGATGGCGGGCAGGGCGCCGGGGAGCATGTGGTGGCCGAGGATGCGTCGGCGCGGCAGGCCGTCGAGGATCGCGGCCTGGACGTGCGGCAGGGCGGACTGGTCGGCGAGTGCGCCGCGCACGATGCGGGTGTTCCAGCCGATCTGGGGGATCGCCAGGGAGAGCAGCGGCAGGACGGTCATCGTCCACGATTCGGGTCTGCCGTCGGGGCCGGTGAGGGTGACGGCGGGCAGCCAGCCGGTCCACTGGGACAGCAGCAGGAGGAGGGCGACGGAGACGACGAACTCCGGCAGGGCGAACGCTGCGGTGGACAGGGCGTCGATGGCGCGGTCGGTGCGCCCGCCCGGGCGCAGGGTGGCCCAGCTCCCGAGGGCGAGCGCGCCGACGGTGCTGAGGGCGAGTGCGAGGGTGCCGAGCAGGAGGGTGTTGGGGAAGGGGCCGGCCAGGACGTCGGTGACGTGCCGGCCGCGTGCGGTGGTGCCGAGGTCGCCGGTGGGCAGGCCGGTCATCCAGTCCAGGAACCGCTCGGCGACCGGGCGGTCGAGTCCGAGGGCGGTGCGGCGGGCGGCGAGGTCGGCGGCGGTGACGCCCCGGTCCGAGGTGGCGCCGGCGACGTCGCCCGGCAGGAGCTCGATGGCGGCGAAGACGCCGGCGAGCAGGACGACGAGCATCACCAGGCGCCGGGCCGCCTGCCGGGCGACCCGGCCCGCACCGGGGAGGATGCGGGCCGGGAGGCCGTGCGGCGCGCGGGCGCCGGCCGGTTGGAGCGTGGTCAACGCGCCAGCCAGGTCTTGTCGAGCTGGACGCGGCCGTAGCCGGGGAGCTTGGGCAGGTCGCGCACGGCGGCCCCGGCGAGGTCGATGCCGTCGGCCATGCCCCACAGCAGGTAGCCGGACGTGGCGAACTCGATCTCCTGGAGCCGGTGCAGCAGCTTGCCGCGCTCGGCGGCGTCCGCCGTACCCATGGCCGTGCGGTAGGCCTCGTCGAAGGCGGGGTCCTTGAAGGCGGACTCGTTCTGGCCGGCGTCCGAGAGCATCGTCTTGGAGGCGAAGAAGACCACGGAGTCGTTGGTGCCCCAATACGTCGTGTAGAGCGGGGCCTTGAGCCAGGTGGCGTCCCAGAAGACCTTGGAGTCCTGCTTCACGACGTTGATCTTCACGCCGGCCTCGCGGACCTGGGTGGCGAACAGGGTCGCCGACTCGGCCAGACCGGAGATGTCCTCGGTGGTGATCAGGTCGTAGGTCCGGGAGGTGTCGAATCCGGCGTCCGCGAGGAGTTGCTTGGCCCTGGCGAGGTCGCGCTTGCGCTGGGGGATGTCCTTGGCGAAGGCGGGGTCGCCGGTGCCGAGGATGTCGTTGGCGACGCTGCCGTAGCCGGAGAGGACCTGCTTGACCATGGCGTCGCGGTCGACCGCGAGCTTGAGGGCCTCGCGGACGCGAGGGTCGGCGAACGGGCCGTCGGCGGTGCGCATGACGATGGGCATCGCCATGTCGTTGGGGCGGCGCAGGATCCGGACGTCCTTGCGGGCCTCGGCGGTGCGGGCGGCGACGGCGCCGACGTTGGAGGCGAGGTCGATCTGCCCGGCCAGCAGGGCGTTGGCCATGGCCTGGGGGCTCTCGAACAGGCGCACCTCGACGGCGTCGAGGAGGACCTTGCCGCCGTACCAGGTGTCGTTGCGGACCAGGCGGGCGTTGCCGTCGCGGTACCAGTCGAGCTTGAACGGGCCGGTGCCGGGGGCGCCGGCGATCGCGTCGTCCTTGGTGTCCTTCTTGAGGACGAAGGTGGTCAGGCGGGTCAGCAGCGGCAGCTCGGCGTTGGGGTAGTCGGAGACCAGGACGACGGTCTTCGCGTCCTCGGCCCTGATGCCCTCGGGCTGGATGCCGGGCAGGCGGCTCTTGCCGGACGGGGTGTTGCGCAGGCGCTGCAGCGACCAGACGACGTCGTCGGCGGTGACGGGGGTGCCGTCGTGGAAGGCGGCGCCGTCGGCGATGGTGAAGCGCCAGGTCTTCAGGTCCTCCGAGGGCTTCCAGGAGGCGGCCAGGCGCGGGGCGGTGTTGGTCGTGTCGCCGGGTATCGCGAGCGTGTCGTAGATCAGGCTGATGATCAGGTAGTCGCTCTCGTTGGCCTGCGTGCCGTGCGGGTCGCGGGTGATCGCGGAGGCCTTGCCGAGGGCGCCGACCTTCAGCGTCCCTCCGGCACGGGGCTGCGAGGGCGCCGCACCCGAGGGTGCCGCGTCCTTGGATCCGCCCGTACCGCTGCTGCAGGCGGCGAGCGCGCCGGCCGCCCCGATACCGGCACCGGCCCACAGCAGCTGTCGTCTGGTGACGCCCACGTTCGTTCCTCGATTCGGGTTGAGCTCGATTTACTTAGGTTTACCTATCCTAATTTCGAGACCGGACGCAAGCCGCCCCGCGGAGCGCGCCCGCCATCCAGCCGTGCGCCCCCGAGCCTCAAATCAGCTTCCGAGCAGGGAAATTGACCCTGCGCCTCGCGTGCGCCGCCTCACGGAACCGAGACTACGTACATGTAGACACATGGCTTGGTAAGGCTTGCCTTACCTCGAAGTCGTTGTTACGTTTCCTGTCGTCCGGCCGTTCGAGCCGCCCCGGACCCCACCTCGTCACGCGCTGCTCCCGTCCGCCGTCCGCACCGGCGCGGTGATGCCGCGTGTCCGCACGCCTCTCCCCGTCCCTGTCCCCGGAAGGCCCCGCCGTGCCCACCTGCCCTGCCCCGGTACGCCGTCTCGACACTGCCGCCGCCGCGGAACTGACCACCACCGCCGCCCGGCTGCTGAAATTCCACGGTTCGGCGACCAGCCCCGGCCTGCCGGCCGACCTGCCCGTCATGTGCGCCCAGCTCAGCAGCGAACTCCGTGACGCGCTGCGCCCGGTGGACACCGCCGACGGCCTGTTCGTGCTGCGCGGCCTGCGCCCGGACGACACCGAACTCGGCCCGACGCCCGGCCACTGGTCGACCGTCGGCGACGCCGGCGCGCTGTGGGACGTGGTCCTGCTGCTGGTCTCCACGCTGATGGGCACCCCGATCGCCTGGGACGGCCAGCAGGACGGCCGGTTCGTCCACAACATCGTTCCCTCCCCCGGCCACGAGAGCGAACAGACCGGCGCCTCCAGCTCCGTACTGCTCACCCCGCACACCGAGGACGCCTTCCACCCCGGCCGCGCCCACCTGCTGCTGCTGTGCTGCATGCGCAACCACGACGACATCGCCACCACCGCGGCCAGCGTGCGCCTGACCGAACTCGCGCAGGACGACCTGGAGCAGCTGAAGCGGCCCGTCGCGCCGATCCTGCCCGACGACGCCTACGAGCAGGCCCGGAAGTTCGCCGGCCGCCCCGCGCCGGTGCCCACCCTCTTCGACTCGCCCGAGGGCCTGACCATGCGCTACGACCCCGCCTACACCCCGCTGGAGGAGACGGACGAGCAGTGGCGGGAGGCGTACGGCCGCCTCGGGCAGGAGCTCGCCCGGGTGTCGGTCGCAGTGAGCCTGGAGCCCGGCGACGTCCTGGTCGTCGACAACGACCTCGTCGTCCACGGCCGCGTCCCGTTCCGGGCCCGCTACGACGGCACCGACCGCTGGCTCAAGCGCGCCTCCGTCCGGGTGGAGGACCGCCCCACCCGCCCGGTCGCCGAGCACGACGAGCACGGCTACGGCCAGGCCGCCCTCACCGCCTGGGCCGCCTGACCCTCCGCCCGCCCCGCCCCCGCCTTCCAGACACCGCCTCGACCATCCGAAAGGGCACCCCACGTGGACCGGGACGACACCACCCTGCGCGTACTCTCCACCAGCGACCTCGCCGGCCTGGACATCACCCTGACCGACGTCGTCGACACCGTCGAACAGGCCTACCGCACCCTGGCCGCGGGCCGGTCCGACAACCCGCGCAAACTCACCGTCAAGCCCGCCGACGGGCACTCCGTCTCCTACGCCATGCTCGCCCGCGACGGAGCCCGGAACGTCGTCGCCATCAAGACCTCGTACAAGCACGGCCTCGACAAGGGCCGCGACGAGCAGCACTACTACACGACGCTGACCGTCTACGACGACGTCACCGGCCTGCCCGTCGCCATGATGGACTGCTCCCGCATCGGCTCCCTGCGCACCCCGGCCGTCTCCGCCCTGCTGGCCCGCGAGTGCGCCACCCCCGACGCGTCCACCGCGCTGGTGATCGGCACCGGCACCCAGGGCCGCCTCGCCCTGCCGTTCCTGCTCACCACCCTGCCCGGGCTGGAGCGCCTGCTGCTGTCCGGCACCCACCCCGACGGCATCGCCGCCGTCCGGCAACAACTGGAGCGCCACTTCCCCGGCCGTGAGCTGGAGTTGGTCACTGACCTCAAGGCGGCCGCACGCGACGCCGACGTCATCGTCGCCACCGCCGGAGGCCACACCCCCGCCGCCGTCGAGGCCGACTGGCTCAAGCCCGGCGCGACCGCGATCCTCGTCGGCCACGGCCTCGCCCCCTCCACGCTGCACCGCGCCGACCGGGTCATCGCCACCAGCGAGGCCCAGATGCGCGTCACCGGCACCGACATGGCCGACGCCGACGGCAACCTGCCCGCCGTCGACCTGGAACTACCCGTCGTCATCTCCGGCGTCTTCAAAGCCCGTACCGCACCCGACCAGCGGATCTTCGCCTACAACAGCGGACTGGTCGTCACCGACACAGCCCTCGGCCACCGCTTCGCCCAGCTCGCCGCCGAACAGGGCCTGGGCACCGAGGTCGCACTGTGGCGCTGACCCTGCCCGCCCACCCCGACCCCCTCGCCGAGCGCATCCACGCCAGCGGACTGCTCCGGGAACTCGTCCACGGCCTCGGCGGAGGGTTCCACTACCTGCTGCCCGAACGCTTCGACACCAACCTCGCCGCGTTCCGCACCGCACTCGCCGACGCCGGAGTGGACGGCGCGGTGTACTTCGCGAAGAAGGCCAACAAGGCCGCCGCGTTCGTCGAACGCTGCGCCCACACGGGCGCCGGCGTGGACGTGGCCAGCCCGGGCGAGCTGCGCGAAGCACTCGGCCACGGCGTGCGCGGCGAGGACCTCGTCGTCACCGGGCCCGCCAAGGCCGACGCCCTGCTGCGCGTCGCAGCCCTCCAGGGCGCGCTGATCGCCGTCGACTCCCTCGACGAACTGGAGCGCGTCCTGCACCTGGACACCCGCGGACCGGTCCGCGTCCTGCTGCGCCGCCTCCCGCCCGCCCAGCCCAAGAGCCGCTTCGGCCTCGACGACGACCAGCTCGACGCCGCGCTGCTGCGCTGCGCCTCGGCGGGTGAGCGGGTCCGGATGGAGGGCTTCAGCTTCCACCTGTCCGGCTACGAGGTGCAGCCCCGCGCCGACCTCGCCGGCGAGCTCGTCGAACTGTGCCTCAAGGCACGGGTCCTGGGCCTGCGGGCCGACCGGATCAGCATCGGCGGCGGCTTCGCCGTCGACTACGTGCCCGCCGGCGCCTGGGAGACGTTCCTCGCCGAACAGGGCCCCGACGACTACCACGCCCGCAAGGTCTTCACCGCGGACGACTTCTACCCCTACCACTCACCCGTCGCGGGCGCCGACGCCCTGCGCGCGATCCTCGCCGCCCGACCGGGCGGAACCGGCGACCCGCTGGCCCAACGGCTGCGGGAGGCAGGCGTGATGCTGCTGCTGGAGCCCGGCCGGGCCCTGCTGGCCGGCGCCGGGTCCACGGTGTTCACCGTCCAGGGCGTCAAGGACCGTGCCGGCTACGGGATCCTCACCGTCGACGGCACCAGCCTGAGCCTGTCCGAACAGTGGTTCAACAGCGAGTACCTGCCCGAGCCGCTCCTCCTCCCACACTCCCCCGGCCGCGACGCCGAGGAGTTCCGGGCGTGCGTGGGCGGCGCCAGCTGCCTCGACTCCGACCTGCTCACCTGGCGCAAGATCTCCTTCCCCACCCGGCCCCGCCCCGGCGACCTCCTCGTCTACCCCAACACCGCCGGCTACCAGATGGACTCCAACGAGTCCCCCTTCCACGAACTCCCGCTGCCGCCGAAGGTCGTCATCGACCACCCGGCCGGCAGCCCCCGCCCGCGCTGGCACCTCGACCGCTGACCCCGTTTCGCCGTCACCGCCCCGCCGTCACCGCCCCGCCGTCACCGCCCCGCCGTCCCCGCCCCGCCGTCCCCACGGAGCCCCCTCATGACCGACGCCCTGACCCGCCCCCCGGTGGTCAGCCGGATATCCGACCTCATCGGCTACACCCCGCTGTTCGAACTCGCCCGCGCCGACAACGGCGCCCGCCTCCTGCTGAAGCTGGAGATGTTCAACCCCACCGGCAGCGCCAAGATCCGCATGGCCCGCCAGATGGTCCTCGACGCCGAACAGCGCGGGCAGCTGCGTGAAGGCGGCCACATCATCGAGTCCACCTCCGGCAACACCGGCCTCGGACTCGCCGTCGTCGCCGCCGAACGCGGCTACCGCTTCACCGCCGTCGTCGACAACCACGCCGCCGCCGACAAGCTGCGCAGCATGAAGGCGATGGGCACCGAACTCGTCCACGTCGATGCCGACACCGACGGCGAGGAGCTCCACACCGCCGCCCGCGAGGAACTCGCCGAGAAGATGGCCCGCGGCAAGGACAACACCTTCTTCACCGAGCAGCACAACAACCCCGGCAACGCCGTCGGCTACCACGCCGTCGGCCGGGAGATCGCCCAAGCCCTCGACAACCGCGTCGACGTGCTGATCGGCGCCGTCGGCACCGGCGGCGGCCTGTGCGGCACCGCCCGCGAGCTCAAGAAGTACGTGCCCGGAGTCGCGGTCGTCGGCGTCGAACCGAAGGGCTCCATCGCCTTCGGGCCGCCCGCCCACGACTACTACCAGTCCGGCACCGGCACCCCCGAGGGCGCCACCATCGGCCTGCTCGTCGACTACGACCTCATCGACGAGGGCGTCAAGGTCGGCGACGTCGAGGCCTTCGCCACCGCCCGCGTCGTCGCCCGCCGCACCGGCCTGCTCATCGGCGGCTCCGCCGGCGGCGTGGTCCACGAGGCCCTGGCCCGCCTGACGACCCTGCCGCCGGACGCCGTTATGGTCGCGTTCGTCAACGACGGCGGCGAGAAGTACCTGGACACCGTCTTCGACGACGACTGGATGACCACCCGCGACCTCCTCGACGAGACCGTCGAGGACGCCGTCGACGAGGCCCTCTCCAAGCTCCGCAGGCCCTGAACCCAAGAGACGTGACAACCGAGACGTGACAACCGCCATGCAGCAGCTGACCACCCTGGCGCGCGACAGCCGCGCCCTCGCCGCCCTCGCCGTCCCGCTCGCCCTCACCCAGCTCGCCCAGGTCGCCCTCACCACCACCGACACCGTCATGATGGGCGTCCTGGGCACCGAGGCACTGGCCGCCGGCGGCCTCGCCCTGGTCATCTTCAACCAGCTCCGCACCATGGGCGTCGGGCTGGTCACCTCCGTCGGCAACCAGGTGGCGGCCGCGGCGGCCCGCGCCGAACGGACCGCCGACGAGGCGCCCGAGGAGGCGTCCGACACTGCTCCGGCCGTTGCTGCCGTCCCAGCCGTCGCCGTCCCGGCCGTCGCGGAGGACGGCGACGAGGTGCGCGGCCTGGTCCGCGCCGCGATGGCGGTCGCCACCCTCGCCGGCCTGGCCGGCGCCGTCCTGATGGTCCTCATCGGCCAGGCCGCCACCTGGCTCGGACAGGACGCCGCCGTCGCCCACCGCGCCCAGGGCATGCTCTCCGCCCTCGCCCCCGGCCTGCTGCCCTGCCTCTGGTTCCAGGCCGTCCGCCAGTTCACCGTCGGCATGCGCCGCCCCCAGGCCCTCCTGCGGATCACCCTCGCCTCCGTCGCCGTCAACGCCGCCCTCAACTGGGTGTTCATCCACGGCACCTGGGGCCTGCCGAAGCTCGGCCTCACCGGCATCGGCGTCGCCACCAGCAGCGTCCACCTGCTCTCCTTCCTCGCCCTCTACGCCTCCGCCCGCCGCGACCACCAGCTCGCACCGCTGCTGGCCCTGGACCTCTGGCGCACCGACGCCGCGACCGTCCGCCGCCTGCTCGGCCTCGGCACCCCCATCGCCGCCACCTACGGCTCCGAAGCCGGGTTCTTCTCCGTCACCGCCCTGCTCGCCGGCAGCTTCGGCCCGGCCGCGCTCGCCGCCCACACCGCCGTCAACCAGCTCGTCTACATCGTCTTCCAGGTCGCCGTCGGCCTCTCCCACGCCGCCTCCATCAACGTCAGCCGCGAACTCGCCCTCGGCGAGTACGCGGCCGCACGCCGCATCAGGAACACCGCGCTCGCCTGCGGCGCCGTCGTCACCACGCTGGTCGGCACCGTCTACCTCACCGTCCCCGACCTCGTCCTGCGCCCCTACTTCGACCCGGACTCGCTCGCCGACCGGCAGGGCCTGCACATCGCCACCGGCCTGCTCGTCGTCGTCGCCGTCCTCCAGCTCTTCGACTGCGCACAGAACATCGGCGTCGGCCTGCTGCGCGGCCTCGACGACACCGGGAGCGGCTTCCGCATCACCCTCGTCGGCTACTGGGCCGTCGGCCTGCCCGCCGCCTGGCTCCTCGCCTACCCCCTCGGCGGCGACACCCGCGGACTCTGGCTCGGCCTCCTCCTCGGCCTCGCCACCACCGCGGTCCTCCTGCTGCGCCGCTACGACCTCGCCCTCACCGCCAAGGCCGCCACGGCCGCCACGGCGCCCCGGACGGTGGCCGCCGGCGCCTGACAGCCCGCCGGCGGTGGCGGAGCGGCGGCTGCGCCGGAGCGGCGGCGGGCGGCCGGGCTCCGGGCCCCACCACCCGAGGCCGACCGGCCCGCGCCCCTGACGTCGGCCGGGCCCCTGAACCGGCAGGGGCCCCGCCGCTCCGCACGACCTGCGGCCCGGATGATCGATTCCAAGGGGTGGCGGTGCGGATCGAGCAGAGCGGCGAGTGTCACCGCTCTGCTGGGGGAAGGACGGGTAGGCAGGATCGGCCTGCGTCCAGGCCCCGGCCGCACAGTGAGCACCAGTCGAAGAGGGCGGCGGTGAGTTCGGGGACTGCGGCCCGCAGGGCGGAGGCGGCTCGGTCAAGAGCGTCGCCGTCCAGGGCGAAGCAACGCACGATCCAGGTGTCACGGTCCGTCCGCGGTGTCCACCAGCTGTAGAGCTCCAGGTTGAAGGCCGACCTGCCGTCGAACCACCACTTGTCGGCGGGGCCGGTTGCCTCGTGTACGCGGGGTGGCAGATGTTCCTCGGCGACGGAAGGGTCCACTCCGAGGCCAGTGGTGGTCCGCAGGGCGAGGTGCGGCCACCGGTACACGCTCGCCGACAGCGCGTCGGCCTCCAGACGCTGATCGACGCTGCTGTTGATCACCCTGTGCGGCAACCCCGGTACCGGTATCGCGGTGCGGCCGTCCGCGAGTACGTCCACCCGGCAGGTCCCGGGGCCGTCAAGAATTCCGGGAAACGCCCAGCCATGAGACGTCCAGTGGGCAGACGGAACCCCATCCAGACCGTACTCGTTGGCGTTGCCGCCTCGCGGCGAGTAGAACAGGCCGCCGTATCGCTCCTCGAACCGGATCATCGCGTCCACGATCTCGGGTTCCGCGTCGACCGTTGTCGCGTACTGCCTGATCCGATCGGCAGATGTCGGTGCATGTCGCCGCGCACGCGGCTCAAGGAAGCTGCGGAGCCGGGGCGACACGGTGGGGTCATCAAGAATGTGTATGCCGTACAGGGTACTCATGACCGAAACGGTCGGCCAGGCCACAACTGATTCGCCCTGCACCCCGACATGGCTGCAGGACTCGTTGCGCGCATGAGGCGATGAAGTCCGACGTCGGTGTGTGAAACGGGAGTTGGACTCCTTCGCGACCGCACTCTACGTCAAGGCCGACGACCTCTGAAGGGATCGCCGAGGCCGCCACGGCCGCCACGGCGCCCCGGACGGTGGCCGCCGGCGCCTGACAGCCCGCCGGCGGTGGCGGAGCGGCGGCGGGCGGCCGGGCTCCGGGCCCCACCACCCGAGGCCGACCGGCCCGCGCCCCTGACGTCGGCCGGGCCCCTGAACCGGCAGGGGCCCCGCCGCTCCGCACGACCTGCGGCCTAGGCGGGGGGTGGTGGGGGTTCGGGGGTGTCGAGGGGCCAGGTGGTGCGGTCCTCGCGGTGGTCGTAGGTGGGGAGTTCGGCGGCCAGGACGTCGAAGTGGGGCAGCGGGGCCCACAGGGCGCGGTCGCCGACGACGTAGAGCCGGCGTTTGGCGCGGCTGGCGGCGACGTTGAGGAGGTGGGGGGTGCCGGCGGCCCAGGTGCGGGCGCCGGGGCGGCCGGCGCCGAGGAGGAGGATGACGACGTCGGCTTCCTTGCCCTGCGCCTTGTGGACGGTGGCGCAGCGTTCCTCCAGGAGTTCGGCGGTCCAGCCGGGAAGGGTGCGGCAGGTGTCGCGGGCCTCCCGGACGAGGGCGCGGAAGGGGGCGATGATGCGCAGGCGTTCGACGTCGACGTCGTGGTGGTCGAGCCGGCGCAGGAGGAAGGTGAGGGCGCGGCGGTCGCGTTCGCCCCAGGGGGCGTCGGCGGGGCGGTCGGGGTCGGGGGTGTCGAGCCAGCGGCTGGGGAGCAGGCCGTCGTGCTCGGGGTCGGGGAAGGGCTGCGGGTGGGTGCCGTGGACCATGAGGCCGCCGTACGCGACGTCGTTGCTGACGGTGAACATGGGGTCCTCGCAGCGGCGGTGGACGCGCAGCGGTGAGCCGACCCAGACGGTGTCCTCCTCGGCGCCGGTGGGGGCGGGCAGGTAGGTGCCGTAGCGGTTGACCCGGTCGGCGACGGCCTGGGCGGAGGTGGCGGAGGGGAGCCACTCCTCGTCGACGCCGTGGGCGAGCAGGAGCCGGCGCTGCAGGGCGCTCGGCATGGTGACGACGGGTTCGAGCTGGAGGGGGTCGCCGACGAGGACGGCGCGGCGGGCCCGCCACAGGGCGCCGACGGCGGCCTGCGGGGTGGCCTGTCCGGCTTCGTCGACGAGGACCCAGCCGAGGGAGCCGCGGCCGAGCCGGGCGAACATGCTGCCGATGGAGGAGAAGGTGGTCGAGACGACGGGGACGAGGAGGAAGAGGGTCTGCCAGGCGTGCAGGACCTGCTCGTCGGGGACGGGGCCGCTGTTCCCGGCCATGAGTTCCACGAGCACCTGGAGGTTGCTGCGGATCCGCTTGGCCGTGTTGGCGACGAAGGCGCGGTGCAGGTCGAGGGCGCGCAGGAACAGGTCGCTGCGGGCGGTGCTCCAGGCTTCGTCGGCCCAGGGGGCGCCGAGTTCCTGTTCGTGGTCGTCGAGGTGGAGCCAGTCGAGGGGCAGGGAGGGGAGGGTGGCGGCGGCGGTGCGCAGGGTGCGGTGGGCGGCGTCGAGTCCGGCGGTGGCGCCCTCCAGTTCCTGGCGCGCGGCACGGGCGTCCTGCCGGGCCCGTTGAAGGGCTTCGTGGGCGGCGGACTCCTCGGTGAGCGCGGCCCGTTCGTGGGTGCGGGCGCGGGCCGCGGCCTCGGCGGCCTCGGTGACGGCCCCGGTGGCGCGGGTGTGCAGGTCGGCGGAGGCGAGGTCCTCGGCGCGCGAGCAGCGGGCGATGTGGTCGTAGGCGTCCTCCAGGGCGGTGCGCTCCTGAACGAGCAGGGCGAGGAGTTCGGCCTGGCTGCGGTCGCGGTGCTGCTCGGCGGCCTGGCGTTCGGCGCCGCTCCGGAGCATGCGGCGCAGCCCCGCGCGCAGACCCGGCTGGCCGGCGGGCGGCTCGTCGTGGAGGGCGGTGAGGGCGTCGACCTGCCTGCGGTGCCGGTCGGCGCGCTCGCGGGCGGCGGCCAGCTCCGCCCTGGCGTCGGCGAGGGCTTCGCGGGCCTGTGGGACCCGCCGGTTCGCCGTCTCGTGGGCGGCTTCGGCGGTGCGGGTGACGCTCGCGGCGGCGTCGAAGGCCCTGGTGGCGGTGTCGGCGCGGGCTTCGGCGGCGGCCGTGCGGCTGTCGGCCCGGGTGACGGCGGCGCGCAGGGCGTCGAGGCGGGGACGGGCCCGGTCCGCCCGGGTGTCGGCGAGGGCGGCGGCGAGGCGGGCGCGTTCGGTGCGCAGGCGTTCGACCTCGGCCTGGGCGGACGTGAAGGCGGCGACGGCCTCGGTCCAGGAGGGGACGGGCCGGGCGGGGCCGACGGGGGCGGGGGCGGCGGACGTGGCGGGGGCGGCGGACGTGGCCGCGGCGGACGTGGCTGCGGTGCTCGGGACGGAGGAGGCAACTGCCCTGCCCGCGGGGGTGGTTGTGCGACGGTCGCGCGGGCTGCGGGTGGGCCTGGGCGTGCTCGGGGGGACCCAGTCGCCGAGGACGGCGTTCATGCCGCGCAGCGGCGGGAGCCCGTCGGCGGTGCGGGCCGCGGTCTCGTCCTCGGGCAGGCGGCCCCACCAGAAGCGCTCGGTGAACCGCGTGCGGTTGGTCTTGTTGCCGAGGACGGCGGCCACCAGGCCCCAGGCGGGCGCGCCGCCGAGCAGGGCGGAGGCGAGGTCGGAGAAGTGGTCGGGGCCGTCGTGCCAGTGCTCGTCGAGGGCGGCCGCGGCGGGCAGTTCGGCGGTGACGTTCTCCACGGCGCCGTTGTTGGAGGAGGTCACCACGATCTCGCGGCCGGTGAGCCTCGGGTCGAGGGTGGAGACGAAGCGGGCGTGGACACCCTGGCGGTCCTTGCCGCGCCAGGCGCGACCGACGAACGCCTCCTCGGGCCGCCGGTAGCCGGCCAGCACGGCGGCGCGTTCGACGACGAGGGCGGCGACCAGGTCGCGCAGCATGGTCGTCTTGCCGGTGCCGGGCGGGCCGTTGACGGAGAAGAGGCCTCCGGCGTCGGCGGTGGCGGCCGTGGCGGCGGCAGCGGTGGCGGTGGCGCTGGTCGAGACGGTCCCGGTGCGGTCGGCGAGCATCCGGTTGACCGCGAACTGCTGGCTGAGCGCGAGCGGGTAGCGCGCCTTGGCGGGCCAGCGCCCGGCGGGCACGAGCGCCGGGTCGACGCCTTCGAGGACGGCGAGGCGGTCCTCGCGCAGGTCGGTGCGGGCGGTCACCGGGATGTCCCGGCGAGCGGTCAGGTACGCCTCCAGGGCCGGGCCGAGGCCCGCTCCCCCGCCGACCTGGCCGACCTGGCCGCCCTGGCCGCCCGGCCCGCCCTGGCCGCCCTGGCCGCCCGCCGTGAGGGAGGCGCGGACCCGGGCGAGGTCGGGCGGGAGGAAACTGTTCAGGAACGGCTGCGGGGCGGCGGGCTTGGCCTTCGGGTCGCGCGGGAGGCGGACCAGTCGGCTCCGGACCCGGATCACCCGCGGGTCCAGGTGCTCCTCGACGCCGCAGAGGTGGGCGATCTGGGCGGTCAGGGCGACGAGGTCGGCGAGTGCGACCGGACGCGGGCCGGTGTCGTCCGTGCCGTCGTCCACGGTCCCGTCGACGGCGTCGGCAGCAGGCTCGACGGGTGACGGCAGGTGGGCGGGTGACGGCACCTCGACGGCCGGCCCCGGCACCGCGACCCCGTCCGTCTCCGCCCGCTGCGGACGACGGGCCGCCGACCACTCCGCAACCCGCCGCACCAGGGGCTCCGTCGCCCCCTGCACGGCAGCCCCGGCGACCTCGCCGAACAGCGCCCCGACCGCCGCCACCGCAGCCCCGCCCAGGACCTCCGCCAGCAGCTGCTGCCAGCCGGTTGCCGCATCCGACGCCTCCCGCACGAGCGGCGCGCCGCCCACCGGGCGGGACAGCACCGGGTTCGGCAGGAGGCGGGGGCCCGGCCCGTACGGGATCGGCGTGGCGGCCAGCCGCCCCACCGCCACCTCGAACGCCTCGCCCAACTCCTCGAAGCCGTCCAGCCATCCCGGCACCGACGGCCCCGGGTCGAAGAGCCGTCCCGTCGCCCAGGCGCACGCCGAGACCACCGAGGTGTCCCCGACCGGCCGTCCGTGCTCGTCCAGGACCAGGGCGAACATCGCGCTCCGCCCGGACAGCTTCAGCTCCTCCTGCGGCACCCCCGGATCCGGGTCGGTGCCCTCGGGCAGGACGGCGATCATCGCCTGGCGCAGCAGCTCCAGCTCGAACACCCCGCCGTACACCTCGTGCCGCCACACCATCCCGCGCGGCGCCCGCAGCGCGGCCGTCTCCGGATGCTCCGGCGCCCACGGCAGCACCGGCGCCGCCCGGCCGGCGGCCGGCGTGACGTCGACGACGACCGTGTCCGAGGCCCGGGGACGGCCCGCGCGGCGCTTGCGCGGCACCTCCGGGATCGCCGGCGGGCTGAACAGCTCGATCGCCCGCCAGCAGTCCAGCAGATCCCCCGTCCGCCGGCCCTGACCGTCCCCGCTCCCCACCCGTCGCCCCCTGCGTCGAACCAGTGACACCCAGCCGCTTCGTGTGCCGATCGGCCGGCGGCCGAATCTACCGGACGTGGGGTGAGCGGGCCGAGTGCGGGCAGCGGGCCCGAGCCGCCGTCGGGCGGCACGTGAGGCCTCGTCCGTACGGACGACGACCACGGCCCGCCACCGAGTCGTCGCGACCGCGCACTCCGACGAGCGGAACAGGACCGGGATCCCGGAAAACCCTTCGCGCCCGTTCGCCCCGCCCGGTACGGTCCCGACCGTGCTCGTCCGCCGGTGTCACGCCGGTGTCACGCCGGTTCGATCCGGCCCCACGCCGAGAGTAGGTCCCGTCCATGGCATGTCGTATCAGCGAACTCGTGCTCGGTTGTCACGATCCCGAGGTGCTGGCGCGGTTCTGGTGCGAGGTCCTGGACTTCGTGGTGCTCGGTCGCGAGGACGACGGGAGCATCGAGATCGGGCCCCGCGAAGGCTTCGGCGGCGCGCAGCCGACGATCTTCCTCAGCCGTCGGGACGAGCCGGAGCGGGGGAAGCCCCGGCTGCACATCGACGTCAACCCCACCGACCGCGACCAGGACGCCGAACTCGAACGACTCCTGGGGCTCGGGGCCCGTCCGGCCGACATCGGCCAGACCGGTGAGGAGTCCTGGCACGTCCTCGCCGACCCGGAGGGCAACGAGTTCTGCCTGCTCAAGGCCCGCCTCAGCCCGCTCTGACGGCCCCGGTGGGGGCGGGCCGCAGCAGTGCCGGCCACCGGCGTCACGGCGGTCCTCCGCGCCCCACCGCAACCGGCCGTCCTCGGCCGGGTACCGGTGGAGGCCCTCGACGTCCCCACCGTCGGGGAGCGCCCGCGCGACCGCGTGCAGGTAGCCGGCGAGGCCGGTCCGGGCGTTGCCGCAGCCGGCGGGGAGGGGTGCCTCACGCACCGCCTGCCCTCGGCCGACCGGGGCGGTGCGGGCGGGCATAGAGGTCGCGGCGCTCCGGTTCCTCGGCGGGGAGCCCGGTGTAGGCGCGCAGCGCGGGGCCGGTGTCGGGCAGCCCGAGGGCGGACAGGGCGTCACGGGTCGCCGGGCCGGAGAGCCGGGTGTCGTACCAATCGGCGGGAATCCGGTCCGCCACCGTCCGCAGGACGCACTGCAGTGCGGGCGCGAGGTCGGCGAAGGCGGCGGGGCCGACCGGTTCGAAGTCGGTGCGCAGCAGGCGCGCTGCGAGGCCGCGGACTTCGAGGACGTCCATGAACCGCAGGCAGTGCGCGACGGCGGTGAGGAGCCGGTCGTCGTCCGGGGCGAGGTCCCGGAGCGCGAGGAGCGTGCGGGCGGTGTAGCGGTGCAGGTCGTCGCTGTCGTGGTCGGTGCCGGGTTCGGGCACGGGAGCGGCCGAGGCGGCGGTGAGTTCGGTGATGACGCGGTCGAGCAGCCGGTCGTCGAAGGGCGTGCCGTCGGAGGGCGCTCCGCCGGAGGGCGCTCCGCCGGAAGGCGCGTCGCCGCCGGAAGGCGCGTCACCGTCGGGCAGGAGGAACAGGCGGGCCAGGGCGGTTACGGCGGCCCACCGCAGCAGCGCGTGCTCGGCGTCCAGGTGCGGCAGGAGCCACTCGGCGTCGCCCCGGTTCCCGAGGAGTCCGACGGACAGCAGGACGGTGGCTGCCGCCTTCGGGTCCTGCTCGCCGGCGGAGCGGCGGACGAGCGGTGGCAGGCTCTCGGCGGCGTCCTCGGGGAACCAGGCCAGCAGGTAGGCGGTCCTGGTGCGGATCGTCGGGTCCGGATCGTCCAGGAGGGCACGCAGCCGGGGCAGTCGGGCGCGGACGGCGTCGTAGCTGCGGAGTGCGCCTTCGCGGCTGTCGACCGGGTGCCCGGCCGCCGCGTGGTCCCGGGCCTCGCGGAGCCTCCCGAGGCGCTGCTCGTCCGTCTCGGCGGCGATCTCGTCCTCGTACCAGCGCAGGCTCTCCTCGTGGGGGACGACCGCGGCCCGCCAGGCGGCGGTGTCGATGCCCAGGGGCAGGTCGTACGCGTCGTGCCAGTCGACGGCCAGCCGGGTCAGCAGCCACAGCGCGTCGACCCGTGCGGGCGGCGGGCCGTCGACGGCGATCCGGGCGAGGAACGGTACGGCGTAGGGGGAGGCCGAGTAGCGCGTCCCCTGGTGGAAGATGTTGCCGGAGAGGACCCGGAAGGCACTGTCGCGGGCCTTCTCGTCGGGCCCGCAGGCCGTGCGCAGGAGGGCGGGCACGTCCGCCGCGCTTCCGTAGGCGTGCCCCAGCGCGGCCCAGTCGATGTCGTCCAGGCCGGTCAGCAGGTCGTCGGGTCGGATCATGGTCGGCACTCAAGCACACGGCACCGACATCGCGAGGGGGCGTCAGCCGTGCGCAGGCCGGTGAGCCGCGCGGGCCGGGTGAGCCGCGCAGGCGGAGGGCTCTGCGCTGACGTCCGGCTCGCACCGCCCGTCGGCCCCGGGTCGGCGCCGGGTCAGCCCCGGGCGGCGGCTCGGGGAGTGAGGAACTCCCTCAGGTCGGCCGCGAGGGCGGACATTCCCTCGCCCGCCTCCAGCACGGTGGTCACGGACGTCTCCCACCCGTCGTCGCGCGTCATCCAGGGCGTGAGCGTCCAGGTCAGGAAGACGTGGCCGCCGGACTTGAAGGACGCCCGCAGCGCCAGGTGGTTGGTGCTCCAGGTGCGCTCGCCCTCCCAGCCGCGGAAGTCGCCGGCGAGACGGCCGAGGAAGTCGTCCAGGGAGTCGAGGTCCCACACCCAGGTCTCGACCGAGTCGATGCGGGCGTGCAGCCCCGCCGCGCTGACCTCCACGGCGAAGCCGATGCCGAGTTCGTCGGGGAAGTAGCGGTCGCAGAGCCTGACCAGGGTGGCGGGGTCGTCCTGATGGCGAACGACGACGTCGGGGACATCGGGGACGTCGGGGCGTTCGGGGCTGCGCTCGGTCATCCCCGGAGCATAGGCGGTCGCCTCCCGGCCGCCCTTCGGTGCATGCCGACCGGGCACGGGCCTCCGAGGCCTGCGGCCCACACGCCCGGCGTGGTCGACGGACCGGCTCCCTCCCCGAGCCGCGTAAGGTCGGCGATCGTCGGCGATCGGCCCGCATCGGCCCCGCCCGCCCGATGGTGATGACGAGAGAGACGAGCAGCACCGTGTCGAACGCGCCCGTGATCCGCAGCGACGTCCCCGGGTCCTTCGCCTGGGGTGTCTTCCACGAACGCCACCCCGTGCTGGTACGGCAGGTCCTCGACGCCCTGCCCTACGGCCCCGCCGAGCGGGCGGCGGTCGAGCGGCTGCTCGCGGAGAGCACCACCGGCGTCCTGGTGCCGCCGCGCGCGGAATCCCCGGACCCCGCGGACTCCCCGGCCGCCGCCGCGCAGTGGACGGCGTGGGGCGAGGGCCTGTGGGGACGGCCGTGGGGCGAGGCGCCGTTCCTGTGGGCGGAGAGCTACTTCTACCACCGGCTGCTCGACGCCACCGGCTACTTCCGGCCCGGCCCGTGGCAGGGCGTCGACCCGTTCGCGCCGTTCAAGGCCGCCGAGCTCGGCGGGACGGCGGTCGACGACGAACTGGCCGCGCTGGACGGGCTGGACGGACTCGATGAGCTCGACGGACTCGATGAGCTCGACGAGCCGCCGCGGACCCGGCGCGCGGACGCCCTGCTGCAGTCGGCGTTGTGGGGCAACCGGGCGGACCTCAGTTTCCGGATGACCGCGGAGAAGGACGGAGCCTCCGGATCCGACCTGATCGCCGACGACAGCGCCCGGCTGTGGGCCCTCCTGGGACGGTCCGGCGGCGGGCGGGTCTGCGTCCTCGCGGACAACGCGGGCCGGGAACTCCTGCCGGACCTCGTGCTGATCGACCACCTCCTGGGGCGCGGCCTGGCCGCGCAGGTCGTGCTGTACGTGAAACCCCAGCCGTACTTCGTGTCGGACGCGACGATGACCGACGTCCTCGCCGCCCTCGAACGCCTCCGCACCGCGCCCGCACCGACCGCCGCAGCGGTCGGCGAGCGGCTGTGGCAGGCCATGGGCAGCGGCACGCTGTCGGTCCGCACCCACCCGTTCTTCTGCGCACCCCTGCCGTACCACGCCATGCCCGCCGACCTCCGGGACGAACTCGCGGGCTCGGCACTGACGGTCGTCAAGGGAGACCTCAACTACCGCCGCCTGGTCGGCGACCGGCTCTGGCCTCCGACCACCCCGTTCGGCGAGGTGACGGGACACTTCCCGTCAACCGTCGCGGCCCTGCGGACCCTCAAGTCGGACGTGATCGTCGGCGTCGACGCCGCCACCGTCGCCCGGCTCGACCGCACCGGCACGCCGTGGCGCACCAGCGGCCGGCTCGCCGTCATCCAGGTCGACGACGCACGACGGTAGCCGGGGACGGTGGACAGGGCCGTGCTCGCTCACAGTCCGGTGGCGAGCCAGACGGTCAGGGCCGTGGTGACGATGAGCCCGATGTTGAGGCCGATCCGGCGGTCCCCGCCGGTCAGGTGGACGACGACCGCACCGAACTGGAGGAGGAGAAGGCCGACGGCCGCGGCCGTTGCCAGCGCGGGAGCGGTGCCGGTCAGCGGCGGCAGGACCAGGCCTGCCGCGCCGAGGACCTCGACCACTCCCAGTGCCCGTACGGCGGGCAGGGGCACGCGGTCGATCCAGGTCATCATCGGTCGGAGCCGGTCACGGCTGCGGACCACCTTGAGCACGCCCGCGTAGAGGTAGAAGGAGGCGAGCAGTCCTGCGGCGATCCCATAGGCGATGGTCATGATTCCCGTTCGTGGTCCGGCCCTTCAGGCCGCGTCGGTGGTGGACTCGGCCGCGCCGGTGGCGGGCACGACCGCATCGGTGGCGGGCACCGTCGCGTAGCGGCTCATCGCGTCGATGTTGGCTTCCGCGGTCAGCGGCCGGCCGGCGGTGAGCACGTCCTGGAGGTCCCGGAAGTACTGGACGTACAGGTCCGGGGTGAAGGTGCTGAGCATGACGGCGGGGTGGTCGGTCGGGTTGGCGAAGGTGTGCGGGGTGCCGGGCGGGACGACCACGAGGGTGCCGGCGGTGGCGTCGTGGTCCTCGTCGCCGACGGTGAAGCGGATGGTGCCGGCGAGGACGTAGAAGCCCTCGTCGTGGCCGGCGTGACGGTGTTGCGGCGGCCCGGCGGTGTGCGGGGCGAGGACGGATTCGGCGATCGCGAGGCGGTGCCCGGTGTGGCTGCCGTCCTCCAGGACGCGCATGCGGGTGGTGCCCAGGACGATCGTCTCGCCGTCGCCGGGGCCGACCACCGAGAGGGCGGGGGCGGGCTGCGGTGTACCGGTCTTCGTTTCTTCGGTCATGTCACGAGTGCACCGCCGGGGGGCCGCGGCTGTCCAAGACCTGTCCCGCGACGCCGATACCCGGCGGGTATCGTTGCAGCGTGGAGCTACGCACCCTGCGCTACTTCGTCGCCGTTGCCGAGGAACTCCACTTCGGCCGGGCCGCCGCACGCCTGCACATGAGCCAGCCACCGCTGAGCCGGGCGATCCGGCGGCTGGAGGCCGAGGTCGGCGCCCCGCTGTTCACCCGCTCACCCGCCGGGGTCTCGCTCACACCGGTGGGCACCGTGCTGCTCGACGAGGCGCGGGCGCTGCTCGACCACGCCGACCGCCTGCGGGAGCGCGTCGGCGCGGCGGCCGGCGCCGCGACCGTCACCGTCGGCATCCTGGGCGACGGCACCGACCCGGGACTGACCAGGCTCGCCGCCGCGTACCGGCTACGCCACCCCGGCGTCGACATCCGCGTCCGGGACACCGACCTGACCGACCCCACCTGCGGTCTGCGCGCCGGACTGGTCGACGTGGCCCTGACCCGGGCGCCGTTCGACGAGACCGGGCTGACGGTGCGCACGCTGCGGCGCGACCCGGTGGGCGTGGTCCTGCGCGCCGACGACCCGCTGGCCCGGCGTGACCGGCTGCGGCCGGACGACCTGGACGACCGCCGCTGGTTCCGCTTCCCGCCGGACACCGACCCGGTGTGGCAGGCGTACTGGCACGGCGGCAGGCCCCGCGAGGGCCCGGTGGTGCGCGCCGTCCACGAATGCCTGCAGGCCGTCCTGTGGAACGGCACGGTCGGCCTGGCCCCGCTCGGGCACGACCTGCCCGCGGAGCTGGCCGTCGTCCCGCTGACCGGCATCGCGCCGAGCCGCGTCGTCGCGGTGTGGAAGGAGGGCGACACCAACCCGTTGATCCGGTCGTTCGTCGACATCGCGGCCACCGCGTACCGGCGCTGAGCCGCACCGGACACCGCGGGCGGCACCGGACACCGCGGAGCGGTACGGAGCGGCACCGAACACCGCGGACACCGCGGAGCGGCAGCTGCGCCCGGTCCGCTCCGGGCGCCACTGCCGCCGCCCGGGTTCAGGACAGCATGGCGATCCGGTACTGCATGATCCGGTAGTTCGTCGGGTCGTACCACTGGCTGACGACGATGTGGAAGTTGCCGAACGTCGAGCCCGGGATGACGAAGCCGCCGTACGGGCTGGCGACGAGGTTGCCGACCTCCTGGCCCGGGCTGCCGGGAAGGATCATGGTCTGCTCCAGCGTCCTGGTCAGGTCCGAGGTCGGGAGGGGGAAGACCATCGCCCTGATCGACAGCGGGTCCATGTTCAGCCAGGTGAGGACGTACTTGCCGTCCATGGCGCGGAAGCACATCTCGCCCCACCTGCGGGTGCCGAGGACGGTCGTCGGGGCGGGCGCGTTCCACTGCCAGCCGCCGTCGGCGAAGCCCCACGGCTCGTAGGCGTCCGGGTTGCCGAGGCTCTCCTTGCGGACCCGGTGCAGCAGCATGCCCGATTCCACGTCGCGGTTGAAGACCGTCGACAGGACGTAGCAGTAGCCGTCGTCGGCCACCGCGTACGTCTTCTGCTGGAACTGGCCGCCGTGCAGGTCCCCCGGCCACTGGCACAGGTACTCCCACGACTCGCCGTTGTCGGTGGAGCGCCAGAAGTCGGTGTGGTGGGTGTCGTAGATGACGCCGCGCATGAGGTGCATGTACATCACGCCGTCGACGACGAACACGTCGGACGGGATCGCCGTCGTGAACTTGTCCCCGACCGGGTTGTGCGGCTCGTCGACGAGGCTGTTGGCGTGGCCGCCGCCCACGCTGCCGTCGATGCGCAGGTTGTTCAGGTCCGCGCTGCCGGAGCGCAGGCCCACCGGGGCCCGCCAGTCGGCGGCGCCCACCCGGTCACCGTCGAAGGTGTCGCCGCAGACGAAGAGCATGGTGCCGTCCGGGCACAGCACGGGGATGCCGAGGTCCGTCCACGGCGAGGCGAACGGCCCGGTCTCCAGCGGGCCGCTGAGGTTCTTCACCTTGGTCGCGATCGTCGGACCGGTCGGGTCGTTCGGGCCGCCGGCGACCGCCGCGGGTGCCCCCGAACCGATCGCCCCCGCCCCCACGGCGACCCCGATGCCGATCCTGAGGAGTGTGCGGCGGGACGGGCCGCCGGTCGTCGCGTCGTTCCCGCCCGATGAGTGGGTCATGGTGTCGATGGCCTTTCCGAGTCGACGGATCACCGGTCCCGCGGCCCCGGAGCTTCGGCGGCTTCGCGTTCCCGCTGCTTCGAACGGACCGCGCGGCGCGGTGGCGAGGGGTCGCCCCCGAGGCTACGGCGGCCGGTCGCCGTTCCGTCGATCAGTGAACAGACCTTCACTCACATGAGTTAAGCAACACGGAAGTTCACGATCCCGACGCGTGCGGACGCACAAGTACCACGTGTGCGGACGCACCCGCGCCACGCGTGCGGACACCGCGCGACGGCTTGCTCCGCAGGGCGTGGGCGGGCCGGGTGGCCGGGTGCCGGCGGTCAGTGGGCCGCGACGGCGAAAGCGGCGGTGATCTCGGCGGGGGTGCGGCCCTGGCGGAGCAGGGTGTGCAGGAGGAGGCGGGCCTTGTGGGCGTCGAGGTGGCCGGCCCGGATCAGTCCGCGGGCCAGCAGGTCCTTCTCCGAGCCGGGGAAGCCGTACGTGCCCCGCAGGACGGGCCCGTTGCCGATGCGGCTGGCGAGGACGACGGGGATGCGCGACGCGGCCCGTTCCAGGATGCCGACGAAGCCCTCGGGGACGTGGCCGACTCCGAACGCGGCGACGACGAGTCCGTCGCAGGCCTCGGCCATCGCGGCGAGGAGGGTGCCGTCGTCTCCGAGCGTGGCGGTGTACAGGCCGACGCGGGCGGCGGCGCCGGTCGTCGGGCGGGCGAAGGTCGTGCGGGCGGCGAGCGGGGCGTACAGGTGGACGCGTCCCTCGTGGATGCGGCCGAGGGGACCGGTGGCCGGGGAGGTGAAGGCGGCGGGGCTGGTGCTGTGGGACTTGCGGACGGTGCGGGCGGCGTGGATCTCGTCGCCGAGGACGACCACCGTGCCCGCGCCCGTCAGTTCCGGGGCGGCGGCGGCGATGACGGCCGCGTGGAGGTTCGCGGGGCCGTCCGGTCCGGGCAGGGTGGGATTGCGCATCGCCCCGGTGACGACGACGGGCTGGTCTCCGGGGAGCAGCAGGTCGAGCAGGTAGGCGGTCTCCTCGATGGTGTCGGTGCCCTGGGTGACCACGGCGCCGTCGCAGCCGGTGCGGAAGGCGTCGGCCAGGGCTTCCGTGAGCGCGTCGAGGTCGTCGAAGCCGAGGGAGGCGCTGGGCACGTTCCGGACGTCGTGGACGCGCAGGTCGACGTCGAGGTGCTGCAGGGCGGGGACGGCGGCGAGGAGGTCGTGGGCGGACAGCGCCGGGACGACGCCACCGGTGACCGGATCGGTGGTCATGGCGATGGTGCCGCCGAGGGAGAAGACCGCAACTGTCCTGGTGTCCAACGGTGTTCGCTCCTTCTCCGGGGTCCGGCTGCCGGCCTGCCGACGGGGTGGCCGGGCGGCGACGTGGCCGGGCGGCGGGGTGGCCGGGCGGCGGCCCCGGGGCAATCTACCGGGTGCCCGCACCGGCCGGGTGACGCGTGACGCCGGTCTCCGGATGCGGTTCCGGAGACCGGCGTCATCACCCCGGCCGAGGGACTCCCAGCGGGGGCGTCGCCGGGGCGTCGCAGGGGTGCGGTCAGCGCTGCTGGCCGGTCGGGGTGGTGGCCGGCGCGTCGGTGGTGTTCCCGGTGTTGGCGGGGTCGGGCTTGGTGACCGGGTCCGGGATGTCGGCCATCGGCAGGGACTGCTTGGGTGCGCCGCGCAGGGCCTGGTTCATGGCGTCCCGCCAGATCGGGCCGGGGCCGTCGGCGCCGAACACCTCGGTGTGGTACTTGCCGTTGATGGTGATGTTGCGCATCTCGACGCCGCCGGCGGGGCCGCCGAGCCAGACGGCGGTGGCGAGCTGCGGGGTGTAGCCGTTGAACCAGGCGGCCCGCTTGCGGTCGGAGGTGCCGGTCTTGCCCGCGATCTGACGGTTGCCGTCGAGGCCGAGGTCCTTCCCGGTGCCGCTCTCGGTCACGCCGTTGAGGACGGTGTTGAGGGCTCGTGCCGTCTGGTCGGAGAACACCTTCTCGCAGCGGCCGGCCGGGACGGGGACGTCCTTGCCGTCGACGGTGGTGATCTTGTCGATGGCAACCGGGGCGCAGTGGGTGCCCTGCGCGGCGAAGGTCGCGTAGACGTTGGCCATGGTGAGCGGGCTCATCTCCTCGACGCCCAGGGCCATCGCGGGGACCTCCTCCAGCGGCTTGCCGCTGGCCTTGCTGGTGATGCCGAGCTTGTTGGCCATCTGCTTGACCGCGCAGAGGCCGATCTCCTGCTCCATCTGCACGAAGTAGGTGTTGACCGAGAGGGCCATCGCCATCTTCAGCTGGTAGGGGCCCTTCTCGGCGGCGGATTCGTTGGGCACCACCGTCTTGGGCCGGCCGTCGTTCTTCCAGGTCCCTTCGCAGGTCTTCATCGTCGGGTACTCGAGCTTGTTCGGGGACGAGTACTCCTGGGTCGCCGGTATGCCCGCTTCGAGTGCGGCGGCCGCGACGATCGGCTTGAACGTGGAGCCGGGCTGGAAGCCGTTGCCGCCGCCCATCACCTGGTCGACGTTGAGGTTGACGACGGTCTGGTTCTTGTTCGTGTCCAGGCCGTAGGGGCGGGTCTGGGCCATGGCGAGGATCTTGCCGCTGCCGGGCTCGATCATGGTGGCGGCGGCGGAGACGCTGTCGGTGACCTTCACGTTGCCGCTCACCGCGCTCTGGGCGGCAGCCTGCTTGTCGGGGTCCAGCGTGGTGTGGATGTTGAGGCCGCCCTGGTTCCAGAACTTCTTGCGGTCCTCGGCGGTCTTGCCGAAGGCCGGGTCCTGCTTGACGACGTGGCGGACGTAGTCGCAGAAGAAGCCCATGCCGGCCTGGGCGGTGATGCAACCGTTCTGCGGGTCCTTGTAGTTGAGGCCGAGCGGGGCGGCCTTGGCCTCCGCGGCCTGCTCCGCGGTGATGTGCTTGTTCTCCAGCATCTTGCCGATCACCACGTCGCGGCGGGCCTGCGCGTCCTGCGGGAACTGCTTCGGGTTGTACTGGTAGGGGTTCTGCACCAGGCCGGCGAGCAGGGCGGCCTCGGCGATCGTCAGGTCCTTGTTGCTCTTGCTGAAGTAGCGCTGGGACGCGGCCTCGACGCCGTAGGCGCCGTTCCCGTAGTACGTGATGTTGAGGTAGTTGGTGAGGATCTGGTCCTTCGGCAGGTCCTCCTCCAGCTTGATGGCGACCTTGAGCTCCTGGATCTTGCGGCCCAGGGTCTTGCGCTGGGCCTCCAGGACGGCGCCCTTGTCGTCGCCGGCCTGCTCCACGTTGACGTTCTTCACGTACTGCTGGGTCAACGTGGAGGCGCCCTGCGAGGTGGTGCCGGTCTCCGCGTTCTTGCTGATGGCGCGGAGGATGCCCTTGAGGTCGACGGCGCCGTGCTCGTAGAAGCGGGCGTCCTCGATGTCGACCTGGGCGTGCCGCATGAACGGCGACATCTGGTCGGCGGTGATGACGGTGCGGTCGCGCTCGTAGACCTTGGCGATCAGCCCGCCCTTGGCGTCGAAGATCTGCGTCGCCTGGGTCAGCGGCGGGGTCTTGAAGTCGTTGGGGATGTCATCGAAGTCCTCGGCCGTGCTCTTGGCGGTCAGCCCGATGCCGCCGGCGACGGGCAGGACGAGGCCCGCCAGCAGGACGCCGGAGACGACACTCACACCCAGGAAGGTCGCACCGAAGCGGGCCAGCCGAAGCGGCGACTTGCGGGACGGGCGGGGTTCCGCAGCGTCGGACGAATTCCAAATCGGGGGGAGGTTCGATTCCATTCCGAAATGCTAACCCGCAGAGGTCGCCGGTCGAACGATTTTTCGCAGGCGACTGTCACGGCTGTGCAACAGGTTCCGGAGGTCGACTCCACATGGAGAGTCGCATACGAACTGAATGGGCGCGAAGGAATTCGGTGATTGCACCGGATGTGAAGACCCCGCGCACGGCGGCGCTCCCGCAGCCTTTCCCCCGCCCCTTCCCCCGGCCCTCCCCGCGCGTCCGCTCCCACGGCCCTCCATCAGTCTGATGCCCTGAGTCGGCAAAAGGTTGCACGCGGCCGGCCAGTCCGGCCCGCGAGAGGTCGAGCCGTCGCCCGCCCGCCCCACCCGGGCGCCCGGTTCGGCCCGTGCGGGGCAGTGGAGCGCGCCCCGGCCCACGGGGCACCCCTTCCCCCGCCCGGCCGACGACGACGCCCGCCGACCGGACGCCCACCGCGGGCCCCGCCCCGGGTGGCGGAGGCTCCCCGCCACCCGGGACCCCGGCCGGGCCGGCATCCCGCACCGAGGCCGCCCGGCCCGGGCGGCCCGCCCCCACACCCCCGCAAAGCACACCTGCGACCCACGGTGAATGGCCCGGCGAATCCCCGGATTTCCACCGCGCACCCGGCAGGCAGTTGGTGGCGGAACCAGTGCCGTACATCCGGAACACGAGGAGTAGCGGCGCAGGTACGGGTCGGGATTTCCGGCGCGGTCCGGGCCGGCGCTATGGGGTTCCATTTCCTTTTTGGAGTTCCTGCCCCGATTGTCGTCGAGGCCACGGGTCAGCCGGTGAGGGATGGGGCGGAACCGTTCAACGGTCGGTGGGGGCGGGCTGCGCCGAAGCCCGCAGGAGCAGGTCACGCAGGGCCGTGGCGGCGTCCGACGGCTCGGCGGGGATGAGGACGACCTGGTCGACGGTGGTCGACGGGCCGGTGAGGGGGATGACGCGCAGGCCGGGCGGCTGGTGGTCGACCGCGGACTCGACGGTGATGCCGATGCCGGTCCCGGCGGCGACGTGGGCGGCGATGGCGTGCACGCTGTCGGCGGTCCTGATGATGCGCAGGTCCGCCCCGCCGATCCGGAAGGCCGAGAGCAGGCGGTCGCAGAGACCGCTGTTGATCTGGTGGGGCCAGGTGAGCAGATCGGTGGTCGAGAGTTCGGCGGCGTTCAACTCGCACTGCCCGGCGAGGGGATGAGCGGCGGGGACGAGTGCCACGAACCGCTCCGTGGACAGCACCCGCGCGCGGACACCGGTGATGTCACCGGTCGCCCAGCCGACGCCCAGTCCGATCGTCCCGGCCCGCAGGGCGGTGAGCTGCGCGGTGGTGGGCATGGGCTCGGGCACGATCGTCATGTCGGGGAAGCCGTCGCGCAGTTGCGGCAGGCAGCGCAGCAGCAGCTGGTGCCCGGTGTACTCGGCGTGGCCGACGACGAGGGTGGTGCCGGTCTCGTCACCGGCGGCCAGGGCGCGTCCGCGCTGCTGGAAACGGCGCAGCTGGGCGAGGGCGGCGTGGGCGTCGGGCAGGAGCGCCTCGCCGAGGCCGGTCAGCGAGACCCGGCGGCTGGTGCGGTGGAACAGCCGTCCGCCCAGGGTGTTCTCCAGCCGCCGGACGGCTTCGCTGACGGTGGGTTGTCCCCGGTGCAGGCGTGCGGCGGCGCGGCCGAAGTGGAGTTCCTCGGCGACGGCGACGAATGCTTCGAGTTCGATCCTGTCCACGGGAGCAGGCTAGGTCCTGTCCGGCCGGGCAGGACCGCGGGCTCCCCCGTGACCCGCGCGGGCCCGGGGTCCGTCCGTCGTCACACCGCTTCCGGGTCGGTGCCGACCGCGCCGGCCGAGCGGAGGGAGCGCCCGAGGTCTCCGGTGAGGATGCGGGGGTGTCGCCGCCACCACCACAGGTCCGGGCCCGGCAGCCGGTGGAATCCTTCGAGTGCCTGGCCGTCGTCGTCGACGGTGGCGGCCCGGTACCGGTCGTCCAGCGCCCTGATCCGCGGGGTCCAGATCCGGACGACGTGCTCGTCCAGCGGGAGCCACGCCTCGTGCAGCCAGTTCCTGCAGGAGAGGTCGTTGGTGTACTCGTCGATGTCGTCGTCGTAGCCGTGCTCGACGGAGGTCACCAGGGCGGCCCACGCGCCCACCATGTCGGCGACCGTGAACACCGTCCGCCAGCCGCGCCGGTGCAGCAGCTCCCCCACCTCGGTCTCCGTAGCCATTGCCGTGAGGCTTTCACATCGCGACCGGCCCGGCCACCGGCCCGGAGGATCCCGCACGTGTGCCGCCGCAGGGGCGCGGACCGCGATCGATCGGTGCGGCCGATCGCTGCGGTCCGGAGTTCGGCGTTGATGGTGCGGGGCGCGCGGGCTGAGATGAGTGGGCAGCCGGAACCCGGGAACCCGGGGCTCGGGCGATCCAGGGCCTTCCCCACCACCAGAAAGCAGTGAACAGTCATGGCAGTCAAGGACGTCGACCGTACGCAGGACGCGCCGGCGGTCACGGTCACCGTGGTCTACCACTCGGTGCACGGACACACCCGGGTCCTCGCCGAACACCTCGCCGACGGGGCGCGGCTGGTGCCGGGCGCCGACGTGCACCTCGTCGAGGTCCGGCCCGAGGACGTCGTCGCGGGCCGGTGGCACGACGCCGGGGCGATGGCGCTGCTGGAGCGCTCCGATGCGATCGTCTTCGGCTGCCCGACACTGATGGGCAGCGTGTCGGCGGTGTTCAAGGCGTTCATGGAGGCGGCGTTCACGCCGTTCGTCACACAGGGGTGGAAGGACAAACTGGCCGGCGCCTTCACCATGTCCGCCTCGCAGAGCGGCGACAAGCAATCGGTCCTGGAGCAGTTGGCGGTGTTCGCCGCGCAGTTGGGCATGCAGTGGGTCGGCGTGGGCGACCTCCCGGGCAACAACTGGAGCGGCGGCTCCCGCGACGACCTGAACCGGCTCGGCTCCTGGCTGGGCCTGATGAGCCAGAGCCACGCCGACCGGGGACCGGAACAGGCCGGATCGCGCGGCGACCTGATCACCGCGCAGCGGTATGGCGAGCGGATCGCCCGGCTGACCCAGCGGTGGGTCAACGCCGTGCCGTACGAGACGCCGCGGATGACCGAGCACGAGGCCCGCGACCTGTCGGCCTCCCTCAGGGCCGGCCGGGACCGCGGCGAGACCGACGACGCACCGGCGGCACAGCCCGTCGGCTGACCGCAGGGGGCGAACGGGGCGTACGGGGCGGACGGGGCGGACGGGTTGCACCGAGCGCGAGGACGGGAGCGAGGACGGGAGCGAGGACCGCGCAAGCCCTAGCGTGATGCCTCGAAGCCGAGCAGCAGGGCTTCGAGCGCGAACGCGAACCGCTCGCCGTCGTCCGCGCCGACGCCCTCGCTCGCGGCGCGGATCAGCAGCGGGTACCGCTCCGCCTCCAGCGCGGCCAGCCAGCCGGCGCCGCCCGCCTCCTCGGCGCCGACCGCGATCTGGGCCTCCGCCGTCGCGTGGCCGATCACGAACACCGCGAGGGAGTTGAGCGCGTGCAGCGCCCGGCCCAGCGGGAAGCCGCCGGCCGTGAGCAGGCGCAGGAGCGCCTCGATGTCGTCGAGGGTCGCTGGGGTGACGGCGGGCCGAGAGGTGGCGAGCGGGAGCACGGCCGGGTGCCGCAGCAGACCCTCGCGCAGGGCGGTGGCGTACGCGCGCAGGGCGGCCCGCCAGTCGGCCGAGCCGTCCATGGCAGGGGTGGCGGCCGTGAACACCTGCTCCACCAGGCCGTCGAGCAGGGCGTCCTTGTTCGGCACGTAGTGGTAGAGCGTCATCGCCTCCACGCCCAGCTCCTCGCCGAGCGAGCGCATCGTCAGGCCCTTGAGCCCGTCCCGGTCCACCAGGCCGAGCGCCGCGTCGAGGATCTGCTGCCTGCTCAGCCCCACCCGCTCGCCCCGGCCGCGCCGGGCCGCCTGCCGCTGTGCCATGCCTGCTCCTCCTCGCCCGGACGGGCTTGACTTTCTTACACGATAAGAGAACACTCTCCCCCAGCAAAACTTACAACGTAAGAAACAGCCGCAACGGGGGAATCACCATGTCGACCACTGCCAACAAGCAGGTCATCCGCGACTTCGTCACCGCGCTCAACGACCGCGCCGGCGACGACTGGGTGCGTCTGCTCTCCTCCTCGGTGATCGACCACAACAAGATCATCTTCGGCGAGGAAGACGCCCCCGGCGCCGCCATCGAGGGCTTCCGCCTCCAGCTGGCCGCCTTCAGCACCGAGGCCGAGGGCGACGGCTTCCACATCCAGCAGCTCATCGCCGAGGACGACGAGGTCGTGGCCCGCCTGCGGGTGGCCGGGGTGCACACGGGCTTCCACGCCCGGATGCCCGAGCCGACCAACCGTCGCTGCGACGTCGAGCAGATCTGGATCTTCACCGTCCACGCCGGGCAGATCGTCGAAATCCGCGCCGTCAGCGACCGCCTCGGCATGTTCATCCAGCTCGGCTGGGACTGGCCGACCACGGACTGAGCCGGGGCGCCAACCAGCGGGGAGGGCACGTCAGCCACACCGTCTCCTTCGACGGGACCACACCGGCCGTGATGAGCGAGGCCACCGCGATGCTCACCGCCTGACGGCGAACAGGCCGGCGACGGTCATTCCAGCTCCAGTGGCCCTCCATCAGGTGGGCGGGGTCTACAAAAGGGGGAGCTGGTTCTCGTCCGGCCGCTCGGGAGCCTCGGTTCCGGCGCCACGCCCAGCTGGGCCGCGAACCCGTTGTTCCAGTCGATCTGGGAGATGCGGGCCAATTCGAGCTGACGGAAAGGGTCCTGCCCCCGAGGATCGGCCCAAGCACGAAGGAAGGTTCCACGGGCGAGCCCTTCGCGGTCCTCGAACGAGGAGATCATTTCGACCATGTTGACGGTCAAGACGCCGAAGAAGTCGAGGATCAGGCCACGGTAGGCAGACGCTTCAGCTTTCACCATCCCCAGAGCCTACGGCGCAACAGGACGCCCCGGGCGGCCCCGCCGAGAAAGTCTTCTGCACCTGCGTATCGTCCAGGACCATCATCGCGCATTGAGGTGCAGCATCCCCGGTTTCAGGTCCCGTTCAAAAGGTTCGCATCTCTCATCCTGGCGAGAAGTGCGTTGAAATCTGCCCTCAGCTGGTCAATGTCCGTCGCTCTCGAGTCCGCCTGTCCTGTCACGCCATGAGGAAGCGGTTCAATGAGCTCTGGATTTGCATCCAAGTCATAGATCGTCTGCCATTGAAGGTGATTGTCGGAAGTCAGGCCTCCGACGCTCTGCCCCGGCCCCGGCTCGTTCCAGGACCGCGGCTCCTCCGGACCGGATACCTCGTGCACCTGGGGGCCGCCGGTGTAGGAGATCAGTCGATACACGAAGCCATTGACCCTCGTCGGCTTGACGGTCTCCCCTATCCTGTAGTGCTTTCCGCTAGTCCAGTCAAGAGCCGCTGACCGCCTTCCACACGGGGCGTTCACCGCCCACCCGATCGGGCCTTGGCGTGCCGATGCTCCGGTGGCATTGAGAAGCAGATCACCCGGACTGTAAAAGTTGCAACTACCGGCGCGAGTATTCCCGGGAGTTCCATCATGAACAACAGTGATTCGCCGCTCACCGTAGAGGTAGTTTCCGATCCAGGCTTCCCGGAACGTCAGCGCACCGGGCACCGGACCATTTTCGTACGCGGTTTGATAGTACGTATGGAACGGTTCTGGGCTCACGAGGGACGTTTCAATCCTGCCCTTGACAGCGGGGGGAGATGTCTGAACTTGGGTACGGAAGATGGAAGTCCCCACTTCGGCCCCCTTGTTGTCCAGCGTGATAGAGCCGTAATCCTGAATGATCGTGGAATCCGTAGCATCCCCGAGTTTGTTGGACGTTGAGAACTCAGGCCTGTATTCGCCCTCACATATCCATACCAAACCCTCGAGCTCTTCGGTCTCCCCGGTCGGATTCTGGAAAGCGGGCACACCCTCGGGGTGTTCAGGAGTTATTCCAACCGTATGCCCGGCGTGGATTGCTCGATATACGTATCCGTCCCCGGGCGTCTGCCTTTCACCTTCGTCGATATCGACCCCCTCCTTGGCGATCCAATACCTACGCACGCTGGAATAATTGTTTAGCACTTTCAGTACAGAAGGCCCTTTTGTGTTGTAGCCCCAGTATGTCGAGTCCGGGGTGATCTTTATGTTCCCTCCGACTACAGCGATGTTCCCGCCCTTGAACACCGACGGTGCGTCCCCTTCGGCGTAGCAGCCGACGTACACGGCGCATTGGATACCGGTGTTGTGGTCGCAGCTGAAGTTTTGGTGTCGATTCCCTGCCGTGTGACACGAAACGAAGGTGCAGCCCGAGGACGAATGGTCATGAATTCCATCGCGCCCATTAGTCGAGGCAGAAACATTCATGATAAGCATGGTATTGGTGTTGTCGTTGCCATGGCTGCCGATGTCGAGCCCGTGTTGGCCATTGTTATCGAGAACGCAATCACGCATCTGGGTGAGGTTGGCGTTGGCTGTCGGCCCGAAAAGGCGGCCGAAGCTTGCGTATATTGTTATTCCGTTACGCCTGAAGCCGGAAACTCCCACCGTCTCGACCATTGGGCCGTGCGCCAGAATTCGTACGCCATCCATCTGCTGGGCCTGATAGAAATCGAGGGCAGATTTCCCCTGGTCGGGTTCCGACTTGAGGGTGAACTGGCGAAGCACAGCATAGTCCGCACGATCACGATAGGGATCTACGGCAGGCGGTCCGGAGGTGAAAGGGCCCACCAGGGCAATTGCACAGTAGACAACCTCCCCTGCGACTGGACCGATACCGGTCACAGAGAGGTTGAAATCTCCACTTTTGACATCTGCGAGTAGGCGAGTATTTTCAGTGACACCAAGACCAGCTCCCCCGGCTCCCTCCAGAATGCAATGGTGCTTGACGACAAGAGGCTTCGTAATCCGGTAGTCTCCCGGCGGGAGGTAGACGACTTTGCCTTCGCGCACCGGCTCATCGGTTTCGAATCGCGTTGCGCAGTCCAGGGCGCTTTGAAGTGGGACCGTGTCGTCGGCAACTCCGTCCCCTGCCGCTCCGAAGTCGAGTACGTTCAGCCGGGTGTCACGGCGGGGCCGGATCGTCACCGTACCCGAAGCGTCACAGTCACCGATCCAGTTCGGAGCGCTCCTGCAATTTTCATCCGAAGCGCGTACAATTCGCCCCGAGATGTCGACGCCAACCGCGCCGGCCAGACCGGAGCCGATCCGGGTGGGGAAAGCACCGCTTATTTGAACTTTGACGTCATGATCACGCTCCACCGTCTCCTGAGCAACCCCAAAGAACGGACTGGTGTGCAGCTTTCCCTTTTCGTCAGCAGGGGTGACGGTGTGAAATCCTGTGGTGCGGACCGCCTGGCCGGCTGTTATTTTGCGCTCGGCTTGCATGATTTCGATGTCCATCGGAACGTCTCTTCCGTCGAGGCTTCGCCGGTCGGACGGGTAGGCGAGAGCGCGGCCGGAGCGCGCGACCACCTCGACCGCGGGGGCGAAGGCGGGAATCCTTCGGCAGGGCTTTGCAACACCACCGCTCGCGCCTCTTGCGTTATCCCCTACACCTCCACGCTAGGCGTGATCACCAGGCTGCGCAGATTGGCAAGGCCTGATGGCAATCCCCACGGCGGTCACTGTCTGCACTCATGCGCTGAAGGCATTTGGCGGAATCCGGTATTGCTCGCCGCCAGCAGTCAGTCTCCGGACCTTGACCGGCTCCGCCACCGTGCCTCCCCGTACCGGATCGGATGTTTGTCCCCGTCCAATCGGTTCGGACTCGCTGTCGCCCGCCAACCCGGGTGAACGTTGCCGGTCAGAGCACTACGGTGTGATCCCGGACGAAGGGGGTCGCATGTCGGAGCAGCAGTCGAAGCACCTGTCGGGGCACACCACCGGGGCCGGAACGGGAGCGATGCCGGCCGAGATGCCGGGGATCACCTTCCGCGCATGGCAGGGCGCCCACTACGTGACGCTGGCCGAACTGCTGGTCCGCCTCGGCAGTTTCGGCCTCGGGCTGCGGTGGCGCGTCGCGTGCGAGGAGACGTGGGACCTCACCGCCGAGCTGGAACGCCGTTCCGCAGGCGACGGGATGGACACCCTGACGCTGCTCTCCCTGGTGGCCCCCGGTGTGCAGCTGATCGACGCCGAGGCCCGCGGGTTCGCCCGGGACGACGCGACCGCCCGGGACGACGCGACCGGCGGGGACCGGCCGACGGTGATCCTGACCGAGGTGGACAGCTCCCTCTGGGACGTCAGGGCCGACGACGAGCACGTGCTCGGCGAACTCCGGCGCCACTACCCGGGTGCGTCCACGCTCTGAGCGGGCGCTCGGCACGGTGCGGAGCGGCGTCAGCGGTTCGTCGGTGGGGCGCCGACGAACCACCCGCACACCGCCGAACGTCCTTCCCCGGCGGGCCGGGTCGCGGAAGGGTGTGCCCGGGGTCTGTCGGCCGTCACCCGTCCCCGGCACAATCACCGGTATGACGGTCACCACGGGCGCTCCGCCCACGCACCGGGCGCCGGCCGCCCGCGTCCTCGCCTTCGCCGGCGGGTTCCTGACGGGTGGTGTGATCGGGGTGTCGCTCGCCGCCTTCACCGTCGGCTGCATCCTGGAGCACGTGCCGCTGGTCGTCACGGGAGTGGCCCTGCCCGTGGCCTACGGCCTGCTCGTCCTCGCCGCCGGTGCGCCGCGGCGCGCCCGGGAGGCGGCCGTCGCGCCCCGCACGGCACTCGCGGTGATCGAGGCCCTGGAGGCCCGCACGAGCGAGTACAGCGACGTGCCGGTGCGGTTCGACCTGACCGTGGCGCCGGACGACGCCCCGGCGTACCGGGTGGAGATCACCCAGGACATCAACCTGGTCGACCTCCCCGACTACCGGCCGCGCGACGTCCTGGTGGTCCAGTACCCGCCGGACCGGCCGTGGCGGGTGACGATCGTCAAGCGGCCGACACCCGCGTGGGAGGAACGGGCGGCCGGGGCGCGCATCGACTCCGCTCCCGGGCCGGCCGTGCCGGGCGAGCCCGGGGAGGGCCGGGCCGCCGGGTTCGTCACGCTCCTCGCCCTGCTGCTCGGCGCCGCCGCCGTGGTCCTGCTCTTCCGCGCCGACCTGTTCGACCGGGACGACTCGGCGCAGCCGCCCGCCGCGGAGCCGTCCGTCTCCTCCACGGTGTCCACCTCCCTCGTGATCCCGGGCTCCGGCACGGTCACCCTCGGTCCTGGCCGGTCGATGCTCGACACGGGGGAACTGCGCGGGGCCGTCGACTCGCTCCTCGACGGCAAGAACGCCCCGCAGGCGCTCACCCTCGTCGTGCAGGACCGCCTGCTGTCGGTCGTGTTCGCCCCCACCGGCACCGGAGCCCCGCAGTTCGACCCGCGCTCCCTGCCCTTCGAGCGCGTCCCCGCCCTGGTCGAGGAGGCCCGCACGACGCTCGGCATCGGCGCCGCGCAGACCTGGCAGCTCGCCGCCGACCGCCTCACCGGCGCCCTCACCCTCAGGGTCTCCGTGACCGGCACCGGGGGTGCGGCCTTGCTGGAGGCGGACGCGGAGGGGACCGTGGTGCGGCGCAGCCCGGCGCACTGATCCCGCGGCCCGGCGGGGCACACCCGGGCTGCGCGGCCCGCCGGTGCGCGCGGAGCTGGCATTCCGGTGCGCGGGGCTCGGCGTTCCGGTACACGCGGGGCTCGGCGTTCCGGTGCGCGCGGGCTCGGCGACCGGTCCACCGGCATCAGGACCCTTGGTTTCGAGGTGACGTGAGAACAGGAGGAAAGGCGCATGGACTGGCACGGGTTCGTGGCGTTGTGGTGTGCCGTGCTCGGCGCGGTGGCGCTGGTCGGCTACGGGCGGTCGCTGACCGGGATGACCAAGGCCCAGCGGGCGGTCCGGGTCAGGGGGCGGATCGAGCGGGTACGCGAGCCCCGGCACGGCGGCTCCCACCGCGACGGGATATCGGTGGTCGTCTCCTACCGGGACCCGTCCACCGGGCAGGACGTCACCGTGACCAACGACGGCGACCGCGGCGAGAGGATCACCGCCGCGTGGACGGACCGGGAGATCGAGGTCAGCTACCCGCCCCGCAGGCCGCACGCCTTCCGGTTCAGCACCGACCTCCGACCGGTCGGCCGCGGGCTCGGCCGGCCGAACACCGCGCTCTTCTTCGGCTACCTCGGCCTGGTGGTCGTCGCCGCGATCGACTGGGGCTGGCCGTGGGCCCTGGTGGGCGTCTGCGGGCCGTGGGCCGTCACCATCGCCTGCCACCTCCCCGGGAACGTACGGGACGTGCACCGCCGGCGCGAGACGACGGACTCCATGGTCGCCGTTCCGGGCCGCGTCATCGCCGTCCTCAAGGACGTCAGCAGCGACGCGGAGGGCGGAACCACCACCACCATCACGCCGGTCGTGGCCTTCACCACCCGCGAGGGCACGGCCGTCACCGCCCACTGCACCGCGGGGCTCCCGAACCCCGCCGGCTCGCACCGCCGGGAACTCACCGTCCACTACTCGCCGGCCGACCCGGCCGACTTCACCCCGGACCTCGAAGCCCGACGCCGCTCCCAGCGGACGGACGTCACGGTCAACGTCCTCGGCCTCGTCGTCATCGCGGCGGCGGCCGTCGTGGGAGCGGTACTGCTCTGACGCTCCGCGCACGGGTCCGCGCACGGGTCCGCCCCTGCGCCCGTGCGCCCCTGCCGCGGAAGCGCCGGCGCCATTCTCCCCTACGCGGCGCCCGCATGACCCTCCATCAGGATTCCCCTGACCCGGGACCGCTCGGCGCACTACGCTGCGAACGTACCGTGCTACGGACCGTAGCCGTCGGAGAGTATGGAGAAGGAGCCCCCGTGGCATCGCCCTGTGACCCCCAGTACGCTCCCGTCGGCGACGTGAGCGCCGCACTCATGGTGATCGACTCCCGGCTCAAAGCCGTCTACGACGGCAGGACCGGGACGGACGCCGAGCAACAGCGGATGATCAAGCAGGTCGCCGCGTCCCTCGGCTCCACCGGCCTCGACGAACTCGTCGACGGCACGTGCACCCTCATCTACGTCTTCATGAACTGGCTGCGAGGGTCGCTCGAACGCCAGGAGGAGGACGTCGTCGAGTACGTCGTGCCCAGCCTGGTGGCCACGATGCGGATGATGCCGAGGACCTTCCGTCCCGAGGTCGTCCCCACCATGGCCGGGCTGCTCATCGCCGCGGGCACCGGGCTGAGCCCGTCGCTGTGGCGCGCGCAGTACGGGCCCTGGACCGGCGAGGAGATGAACCCCCTGGAGGCCTTGGCCGTGATGCTCGCGGAGCACATCAACCGGGTCGCGGGGAACAACGACCACGAGTTCGCCATCCGTCTGGTCGCCGACGCCCTGGCCGGGCTGGAACAGGACTGACGAACGGCCGGCCGCCGCCCGGGGAGCCGCGGGGGGCGGCACCGGGACCGGGACCGGCCGCGGCACCGGGACCGACCGCCGCCCCGCGAACGGCCCGCCGCCCGGGGCGGCGGCTCGCGCCGGCGTCAGCCGTCGGCGGCGGCGCCGCCCGCCGAACCGTCACCGGCCCGCTCAGCGGCGTAGCGGGCGGCGGCTTCGGCCAGCTTGCGGGTGTGCCGCTCCGACCGGGTGCCGGGGTGGTCGGTGGCGGCACGCCGGGCACCGTCGAGGTCGCCGCCGAGCAGCTCACTGGTGACCACCAGGATGTTGTCCGGGCCCAAGTGGCTCTGGGCGATGCGCTGTTGGACCTCGTCCATGCCCTCGCCCGCCAGGACGTCCGCAAGCTCCTCGGTCAGCGGGGCCAGCCACCGGGCGCGTAGCGCGTACTCGCCGTGGTCGCCGAAGGTCGGGTGGAGCGCGGCGAGCAGCTGTGCCGGGTACTCCTCGACGGGCGCGGCGAACTGCGGGTAGTCCTTGGCGAATTCGTCCCAGTCGACGTAGAGCCCGCTGATCTGCTGCGGGAGGAGGGGCCAGCGCGACCAGCTCTCCTCGGACCGGGTGAAGACCTCCCGCAGCAGGTCGTAGGGCACCTCGGCGGTGCGCGAGAGCAGGATCGCGTCGTAGAGGTCCTTGCCCTGCGGGTGGTTGTCGGAGACCAGCCAGAGGACCTTCCACGCAAGGGAGAGCTGCGGCGTGGCGCCGAGCAGCGGGCCGGTCACGCCGGGGAGCCGGTAGGACTCCGGCGGAACGGGCAGGTGCTCGGTGAAGACGAAGTCCAGCTGGACCGTCCCGCCCGGAACACCCGGTGCGGACCACGGCAGGACGAGCCGGCGCCCGGGAATCCGGCTGTACGTCCAGATCTCGTCGCTGACCGCCTGGTCGGCGTGCAGCCGCACCGTACCCGAGAGGCGTTCGGCACCGGCGGCGAGCTCCTCGAACATGCGGTCCGTGCGCTCGTCCTCCAGTTGCCACTCCACCGGACGGACCACGAAGTCCAGGTCCCCCGGCTCCCGTGCCTCGTCCCCGTACCAGGCCCGCAGCAGGATGCTTCCGCGCAGCACCAGGTGGTCGGCCCACCGCGAGCCGGCGACGGCGGACAGCACGGTGTTCAGCGCCTCGCGCCGCGCGACGAGCCAGCGGTCGGCGACCTGCGGGTCCGCGAAGGCCGGTTCGCTGGGCCGGAGGGCGCGGCCGTACCCGGCGAGCGCGGGGTCGAAGACCGGCTGCTGGGTCACCGCCTCGTCGTCGATCGGCCGGATACTCCTGGGCAGGTCCTGCCCCTCGCGGACGTCCTCCGACGGCGGCTGCCCGGGCAGCACGACGTCCTGCCACGGCCCGTACTCCAGCTCCTCCCACGCCACGGGCGTCCGGTCCCGGGGCCGGGCGTGGGGCTCGGGCTGGTCCTGGGCCTCCGGCCGGACCTGGTCGTCGGTCATCTCGGGTCTCCCTCTCCGTACGGACCGGCACGGTGCCGCCCGTGCTCGGTTATCCACCCCGCGTCCAGGGTCTCGTCGCTGTCCACGACGACGAACTCGCGTTCCACCGACACCACGTCGCGGCCGTCGGCGGCGAGGTCGTCGGCGGCAAGGTCGTGCAGCAGCGCGTCCAGCCGGTCTCCCGCGGTGGCCAGGCCGACCAGGCGGCATCGCTGGGTCACGAACCACTCGCGCCGGCCGTCCTCGCGCACCCGGCGCGGGTTGCGCGACAGGTGCGCGTCGTGCCGCTCCACGAGTGCGGCCAGACCGTCGCGGCGGGCACGGTCGGCCGCCGGATCCGGATCCGGGGCCGGCAGCAGCAGCTTGACGTGGTGCTCGAAGTACCGGCCGACCCCGTGCCGCGCGGCGGCCTCGTCCGAGGCCGGGACGCCCTGCGCCCACGGCGTCGCCTCGATCTTCGCCCGCAGCACGGTGAACCCGTCCGCCGCCAGCCGCCCCGCGGTCCGGGCGGTCACCGCCGCGACCTCCTGCACCGTCCCGGCGGCCCGCAGGGTGAGCATCGGCTGTGACGGCGACGCACCGCGCTCCAGCAGGATGTGCGTGAACTTCAGGCCGTGGCCGCCGGCCCACGCGGCCAGTGCCTCGGCGGCACCGGGCCCCACGGTCAGGTGCACCTCGAAGTCGCCCCGGACGTCGGGCGGATCGGGCTGGGCGAACTCGCCGGGCAGGCCGGCGAGTCGCTGGTCAGGACGAGTGGCGAGCATGGGGAGCATCCTGCCAAGCCCCTCTGACAACGGCCCGCCCGCGCCCGGCCGTACAGCGGCGACGATCCCGCCCGGGGCCCACGGCGATGCCGGCGGCCCGCCGAGGCGCTCAGGCGTTCAGGCGTTCAGGCGTTCAGCCGTTCAGACGGCGGAGAGGCGCAGCTTGAACGGCGCGCCGTCGGCGTCGGGCGTCCAGCCGTTCGACCGCGCGGCCCGGATGCCCGCGGCGACCTCGCGCGGCAGGACGAGTTCGGCCGGCACCGGGTTCGGTTCGGCGACGGCCGGCCGCCCGGTCTCCACGACGAGCGTCGTTCCGGGGCGGGCCGCGTCCTCGACCGCGTACCCGAGGGTGCTGCCGTCGTAGTCGCAGCACCAGTGCCTGCTGCTCACCCGCCAGCGGTACTCCACGCCGTCGACGACGATGCGGCGGGAGCCCTTCTTCGTCAGTGCCACGCTCTGCCCTTCACTTCCGACTGCCGGTGACCGTCCGTCGCCCAGTCTCCCGTCCCGGCGCGCGCGTGTCACCGGGTTTGCCCGGAGCCCCGGCGCGTCCGCCCGGTGCCCGCCCGGCGTCCGCCCGGTGCCCGCCCGCGGATCACACCCGCCCCTGCCCGGAACGCCGACCGGGAACGCCGACCGGGACCGGCGACCCGGACGGTCCAGCGTGTGACCCGGATTACTTGTGTCATGACACATGTGTCGCGTAATGTATTCGATATGAACACGAACGAAACAGAGAGCAGTCCGACCCTCGTCTTCATCCCCTGCTTCTCCGGCGCCCCGTGGAGCGCCGAGCAGCTCGCCCCCTACGGCGAGGCACCCAAGCGCACCCTGCGCCTGCCCGAAGGCGTCGACGACATCGAGCGCTACGCCGACCACGTCGAGACCGCGATCGCGGACCTGGACGACTACGTGCTGGTCGGCGACTCGTTCGGCGCGAACATCGCGCTCGCGCTCGCCACCCGCCGCCCCCGGGGCCTGCGCGCCCTGGTCCTGTCCGGCGGATTCGCGGCCAACCCGGTCGACTCCAAGCCGTGGAAGGCCCTGATGCGGGTGGTCGGCAAGGCCCGCGGCCCGCTCTACCGGCAGCTGACGCTGCGGGCTCACGCCCACCGCCTCGCCTCCCCGTTCGACGACAACGGACAGGTGCCCTGGAGCGAGGCGCGCAGCCGCGACCTGTTCCTCGCGAACACCCCGGCCTCCTCCTTCGACGCCCGCCTGCAGGCCGTCCTCACTGCCGACTACGTCGACGCGCTCGGCCGGGTCCGGGTCCCGACCCTGCTGCTGACCCCCTCGCACGACGTGCTGATCGGCGAGAACGCCTCCAAGGTCATGCTCGCGGGCATCCCCGACGCCCGCGAGGTCGTGCTGCCGAACACCGGCCACATGTTCCGTTTCTCCCACCCGGCCACCTACGCCAGCGCGGTCAAGGACTTCCTCGACGCGCTGCCGACCACCCGACAGGGCGCCGATGCGTAAGGCCGAGCACCTGCGGTTCGCGATCCTGGCAGCCCAGCGCGAGGGCAACCGGTTGCTGATCCAGGCGCTCAAACCCCACGGCATCACCCCGTCGCAGGCCGAGGTGCTGCGGCTGCTCCAGCAGCACGGCACCCTGACCCTCAACGGGCTCGGACAGCTCCTGGTGTGCGAGAGCGGCACCAACCCCAGCCGGCTGGTCGAACGCGTCGTCGCGGCCGGGCTGGTCGAGCGCCGCACCGACGCCGCGGACCGCCGGTACCTCCGGCTCAGCCTCACCCCCGAGGGCGAACGCCTGGCCACCGCGGTCGCCGGGATCGAGGAGTTCCTCTACAGCTCGATGGACGCCGCCGCCGAGGGCCTGGACACCGACGCGATGCTCGACTTCCTGCACAGGTTCATCGACACCCTGCCCTCGGGCGAAGCCCTCAACAAGCGCCTCGCCCTCGACTGACACCACGACCCCCACGGGACCCGCACGGGACCCGTCGACCGCGCGCCGAGGAAGGAGCGACCCCTGCACCCCCCGGCTGCCCGCACGCACGGCCGGTCGGCGAAGGTGGGGGACGACAGGTCGGCGAACGGAAGGCGGAGGCCTTGCAGCACTTCACATTGGCGTCCAAGCAGGAGGCCCGCTGCCCCGTGTTCCTGAACGGGGTGATCCACGAAGAGTTCTCGGACGACGGCTACGACCGGCCGATGCACTACGCCTGGCACTACGCCACGGGCGGCGCACCGACGGCCGACCTGCCGCCCGAGCTGTGGCTGATCACGAAGGACCGGGCCTACGACTTCGACTTCCACACGTCGTTCGGCGGGCACGTCGTCAGCGGCGACTTCCTCTCGCTGATGCGGTCCACCGACACCGGCCGGTGGCAGGCCGCGAGGCTGCACCCGGTGTCCACCACCGGCCGACGGATCGCGCGCAAGGACTACTTCTTCGTGAAGTTCCCCCCGGCCGAGCTGCTGAAGGTCGAGGACGTGGTCGACCTGGAGAACTCGAAGATCGACTTCCGTCGTGACGGACAGATCAAGAAGGTCTGGGAACTCCGCTTCAGCAGGCCGCCGGAGCGCGACCTGTTCCTCCTCGACTGCATCCCGCTGCTCGGTCTCGCCTTCTGCTCGAAGCGGTTCGCCGACGGCGCGCAGGAGTTCGGGCCCAAGGGCGTCGACTTCGTCGCGCTACCCGACATCGGAACCGTCCAGAGCGCCTGAGCGGCCGCCGTTCAGCACACCACCGGGACGGGCCGTCGCGAATTCGGCACCGCTCCGGCCGCACGCACGGCCCCGGCCGCACGTACGCGCTGCCGCCGCGCATGGTCCGGCGCTTCTCCCCAGGCCGGGCGCACCGAGCCGGCCCGAAGGCGAGATGCTGCCGGTACGGCTTGCGCGGGGCCCACGCCCCGACCGACCGCGTCGACGTGTCCGAAGGGCTGCACCACGGGGCGGCGGATCGCGTCCAACGAGCAGCGATCAGGTCGCGATACCAGACGCACGAGGCCTCTCAGGCGTGCGCTTCTGCGTCTCGAACGCGCGGGCGAGGAACAGTTCCGGAACACGGCCGAGAGCCCGCTGCCATGGGGCCATCCCCGCGCGCGGGGACGGTCCCGAGTATGACCGGAGCCAGGCGGCGGCATTGAGGTCTCCAGGAGGCCGCTCGGCCCATCGCTGGTCCGGGCCGGACAGTCGGACGCGAGTCGACAGGGCCGCACACCCGGTCACTGCCGCGTTCTGTGTCGCCTTAGCCTGGAGCGATGAACCTGAGCCTTGCGTACCGGACCGCCGAGTCGCTGCTCGCGGACATCCCCCTGCGCTGGGCGCACTCCTGCCGGGTCTTCGAACAGGCCCGGACTCTCGCCCCAGTCCTCGGGGCCGACGAGGAGGTGGTGCGCGTCGCCGCGATTCTCCACGATGTCGGGTACGCGTCCTCGGCGGTCGACACCGGCCAGCACATGATCGACGGGGCCCGGTACCTGCGTCGGATCGGCGTCGATGCCGAGGTGTGCTCGCTCGTCGCCTACCACTCGTCGTCGGAGTGGGAGGCGGCCGAGCTGGGCCTGTCGGCCGTGCTCGCGGAGTTCCGCCGGCCGCCGTCGGAACTGCTGGACGCGATCACGTACTGCGACCTCACCAGCGGTCCTGACGGCACCGTGGTCGACCCGGTCTCCAGGCTCGACGAGGTCCTTCGCCGGTACGCCACCGGCCACGTCGTCCATCGCGCCATCTCCGCAGCCCGCCCGGCCCTCCTGGCCATGGTCGACCGGGTCGCGAAACGCCTGGCCGAGTCCGACGCCGGCTGAGTCAACCGAGGTACGGGGCTGCCTCGTTCCGGAACCCGTGGTCGAGCCGAAGCCGGGTCGTCGGGGCGATGTCCAGTCCTTCGAGTTCCACTCGCGGCACCCAACGGACCTCGAAGGACTCGGAGCCGGCGGCGAGCCGACCGCCGACCGGCCTCGCGCGAAAGCACAGCGAGAACTCCTGGCGCACCTCGCCGTCGGAGAACTCGATCACGTGGCCGGGGTCGCTGTACGTGCCGACGAGACCGGTGACCTCGACCTCGACGCCGGTCTCCTCCCGTACCTCGCGCACGACCGCTGCTCGGAGGTTCTCACCGATCTCAAGAACACCGCCCGGCATCCCCCAGCGGCCGTTGTCGGAGCGCCGCTCCAGCAGGAGTTCGCCGCGCTCGTTCACCACGAACGCGGTGACCGCGGGCACGATCCGCTGGGCTTTCGGGGCCTTCGGATCGTCGAAGTAGTCGGTACGGCTCACGATTCCTGCCTCGGTAGCGGAACTGCACCGGCCCAGACCTTGTCGAAGCTCTGCCGGTAGGTCGAGACCAGTTGGGCACCGGCGACGCGGCGCAGGTGGAGCACCGGGGTGAGCGGCGCGCTCACCCCGTAGATCTGGGTGTTCACCAGCATCTCGTCGTCGAACCAGTACAAGGAGTTGTGCAGCGTGGACCGGTGCGCCCGGAACTCGATTCCGGGCGTTCCGTAGAGCGGCCGGTAGAGCTTGACGACCTCGCGCACCTTGTACGCGACGCCCTCGCCGAGTTCTTCCTCCTCACCCCGCCGTGCGACCTCCGAGCTCTCCGGGTCACCGAGCAGCAGCCGGACCCGGACTCCCGCCCGGGCCCGTTCGGTGAGCGTCCGGTGCCAGCGCGGGTTCTCGGCAAGGTGGACACCGGCGTGGACGAGCACGCCGATTTCGGTCGCAGAGCGCTGGGCGAACTGCAGCCACAACTCCGTCGGCACGGAGGTTCGGTGGGGATAGACATGGACGATCTCGGCGTCGGCCTCGTCCAGGCGCTGGGTCTCGGACTTCGCGTCCGGCCACAGGTAGTCCTCATCGGTCTGCAGCCTGGCCGCCGCCGCCTGGCGGTGCCGCCTGTACGGTTCGCGGCTCTTCAGGATCCAGCGCTCCACCGTCTTGGCATCGACACCGCAGTGCTCCGCCAGTTCTCGCTCGGTGACTCCGCGGAGCACCAGCGCAGACCGAAGGCGCTCGTTCGCCATGGCACTCCCGGATGGAACGTCTTGGGACGCACTGGGACCTCAAGACGATACCGAGGACGTCCCAAGACGTCCAGCTCAGGCCTGACCATGTCCCTTTCTTCACAGGCATTCTGAGTATCCGTCAGTCGACCGGATCGGGTCGGACGGATCGAAATCCACCCACTCATCTGCGGAGACCGCCATGAACCCGCAAATCGTCAACGACATCGTCCGCACCGCTGGTGTCCTGACCGCCATCCACGTCAGCCCCGAGGGCCGACGGCGAACTCACTCTGACGGAGGTGGCATGAACGCGACCACCCCCTCGAACCTCGACGGGAACCTCGGCGACCCCAGCAACTGCCCGGCCTCCTCTCCTCCGTCCAGCCGGGTAGTGCGAGCGTTGTCGTGGCGCGGCAGCCGCACCCATGCCGCGGCCGTCGCCGTGCTTCCGGCATCGTCACCCTGCCTCCCGCCCTCGGGAGCCTTCCCGCCATCGGGAGCCCTTCGGTCCGAACCGGTTGCGCCCGGTGATCGATGCGGGGTGCCGTTCTCCACGCCGAGCGTGAGCGGCACCCGCTCCACCGACTGGGGCAGTTCCTCCCAACCGACCGCCACCCATCGTCCCGGGGGAGCGTGAGTTCGCCGTGTTCATCGCCGTCCAACCGTCGGCCCGGAGGTCAGGCGGCTATCTCCGCCCGCAGCCGCGCGAGAGCCTCGTCCGCCTGCTCCCGGACCTCGGGCAAACGGCGGCCCGCCCGCACAGCTCGCTGCAGCTGGTGCGGCAGCCGGTGGAGCGTCGCACCGTCGATCGCGCTACCGAGCTGCTGCGTTGCTCCGACCGGATCTCCTTTCCTCAACAGCACCTCGCCTGCGGTGATCGCCGCGATGATCCGCCACTGGGAGGTCGCTGCCGGCCCGGCCATCGGCGCCCGGTCGAGTCGGTGAACCGCTTCAGCAACGCGGTCGGTCCCCATGAGGCCACGGAGTCGGACTTCGTGCAGCGTGAACCCGGAGAACAGGGCAGTGGGCGCTGCCTCCACCAGGAGTCGGCTGGCCTCCTCGATCGCGGCGTCGAAGACGGCGGTGTTCCCAGCGGTTCCGGCGGCGCGGGCAAGCAGGACGACCGCCTCGGCGCGTTCGGTGCTGGTGCGGGCGCTGTCGCGGGCCTGGCCGAGCCGGTCCAGCGCGCGAAGGTGGAAGCCGGCCTTGCGCAGCTCGTTGCCGTGGTGGCGCAGCGCGTGGGCGTGCAGGCCCGGGTCGCCGAGGCGCCGGGCGACGTTCAGGCCCTTGCCGGTCCAACGGGCCGCGGTGGCCAAGCGCTCCTCCGGCAGCACGTGGCCGAGGGCGACGCCGAGACCGACCTGGGCTCGGGCGAGCAGGCGCAGGGTGTCGAGGTCGGCGTGACCGTCGGCGGTGCGTGCCTCCAGACGGGCGACCAGCGGCCACAGCTCGGCGACCGCGGTGGTGGCCTGACCGGCCTGGCGTGCGATCTCGGCCAGGCGCAGCACCGAGTCGGCGAGCTGGATCACGAGTTGGTGGTCTCCGTCGGCTTCGTCGGTGATGCCGAGGCAGTGCGGTGGCAGGCCGAGGCGCTCGGCGATGTGGCGCAGGGCCCCGATGTCGGTGATGGTGCGAGAGCCGGTCTCGATGCGGGAGACGTAGCTGGTGGAGTAGCCGAGGTGGTAGGCGAGTTCCTGCTGCGAGAGTTCGTGGATCTCGCGGTGGAGCTGGAGGATCTCGGGCAGGGCGCGGCGGCGCAGGATGTCCTGGGCCCTGGGGGTGGTCCAGTGCCAGCGGATGCCGCCGTAGGGGTCGGTCCGCACCGCTGGTCAGGCCCGGTCGCGCAGTTCGTACCAGCGGGCGACGGAGTCCTTGTAGCCCTGCGGCATGACCAGGCCGGGCACCTCGTCGCGGTGGAAGAGGCCGGCCTCCTTGTGTTCGTGGCTGACGACCGGGGACCGATCGGCGTCGGTGGCAGTGCAGCCGTAGGTGACGATGAAGACCTTGCGGCCGGGGACCGGCTCGTACATCCACACGTCCAGCAGTGGACCGGCGGTCGCCGTCCAGCCACTCTCCTCCTGGATCTCCGTGACCACCCGCTCCTCGGGTGTCTCCGTGCCCTCAAGCTTCCCGCCGGGCAGCTCCCACTCCTGGCGCTCGTTCTTCAGCAGCAGCACCCGTTGCTGCGGGTCGAGCACGACGCCCTTGATGGAGATCGGGAAAGCCATTGGCACGTAGGGCTGTTCAGTCTGTCCGGTCATCGCTTCTTCCGGGGCGCACGGGCGGGTTCGGGCCCGTCGAAGGTAGCAGTTGCGCGGCCACGCGAGGCCTCACAGCCCGGTGATCCCTCTTTGACAATCTGTCACTTTCCATCGGGGTGGTGGGGCGTGGAAAGTATGTCGCCTCCCACCGACTCGGTCCCACGAGGGAGCTACACCATGCCGTCTTCCGATTCCAACAGTGAGGAGTTCACCGCGGGCCTGCTGGCCGGAGCCGCGCACGAGCACGTCGGCGAGGTGCTGCGCGAGCACGGGATGCTGCGGCTCGCCAGGCTGGACAGGCGCGACGACGTGCTCCTCGCGGCCGACCGGCTGATGTCCTCGCTGTGGAATCACCGGGATGCCGACCCGGACGGGCTGACTGTCATCCGCGACACCGGCCGCCACGACGGACGGACGGGCTTCGCCGGCCTGGGGCGCGGTGCCCTGGCTCTGCACACCGAGTGCGCGCAGCACCCGGCCCCGCCCCGGCTGCTCCTGCTGGCGTGCGCCCGGTCCGGCGACGCCGGCGGCGAGAATCTGCTGGTCGACGGCCGGGCCGTCCTCGCTGACCTGGCCGCGCATCACCCCGCCGCAGTCGAGGCACTCGCTGAGGACCGGGCCGCCTACTTCGGCGGATCGAGCGGCCGCTTCGCCCCGGTCCTCCAACAGTTGCCCGACGGCCGCTGGCGGGTGCGCCTGCGGCAGGACGACCTCGCCCGGTTCTCGCCGGACGCCCAGCCGCACCTGCCCGCCCTGCGCCAGGCCATCGACCGGAACACCCACCGGCTGCTCCTGGCCGCCGGGCAGGGCGTCGTCCTGGACAACCACCGCCTGCTGCACGGGCGCACCGCGTTCTCGGGCGAGCGGTTGGTACTGCGCGCACTGGGCGAACCGCACGCCACGATCGGCCTCGGCCCCGGCTTCCCCTCTCCCTGGTCCCCGGCACGACCCGCCACCCGACGTACCGAAGCCCAGCCCGCGAGCGACCTCGACGAACGGCCTCTCAGCGCACCGCAGTTGACCGCCGAAGGGCAGACCCGCCGCCCCACCGTCTCCTGGTGATGCGGGGCGCATCCCGCGCCCCGGGCTCCAGGTCCCGCAAGGAAGCCCTCAAGGAGGAACCACCTGGCTCAGAAGATCACGGCCGAGACCGTGGCCACCGCTCCCACCGCCGTCGGCGACGAGTTCGACCTCGACGTCCGCACCGTCGAGACCGCCGACGCGGCCAGCCTGCAGACCCTCACCGACGACGGCTGCGGCAGCACCTGCGGCGCGTGCACCACCGGCCTGCACTGACCCTCTCACGGCCGGTGCTCCAGGACACCCTCCTGGAGCACCGGCCACCATCCCCCGTTCCGTCTCCGACTGCGAGGTCCCCGGCCATGCGCCTTCCCGCTTCCACGGCTCCCTACCGCGCCGCCGACGTGGCGCTCGTGCGCGCCGTCGCCCGCCCTGCCCTCCCGGTGCCGCCGTGGCCGAACCTGGGCGACAGCGGCCCCGCAGCAAGGGATGAGCAAGCGCTGTGGCTGCGCGCGGTTTGGGCGGACCGGCTGGTCGCCCAGGCCCTCGGCGTGGCCAGCCCGGGGCTCGCCCGGCGCGTCGCCCAGCTGACCGGCGGCAGCTCGCCCGCGCCGCGGGACGTGCGGCGCGCTGTGCTCTCCACCGCCCGCTACCTGGTACGCGCCGCCGGCCGCCCCACCCCGTTCGGGTACTTCGCCGGCGTGCAGGCGGCGTCGTTCGGACCGTCCTGCGACCTGCGGTGGGGCGATGACCACTACATCGTCACCCACGCGTCGGCGGCCCGGATCGCCCGGACGATCGAGCGGCTGGAGCGCTGCCCCGCCCTGCTGGCCCATCTGGACGTGGCGGCGAACAACACCGTCCGGGTGCGCGGGGACCGCCTTGCCATCCCCCATCGCCCGCTCGTCCAGCCCGGCGGCGCCACGGTCCCTGCGGAGACGACCCTGCGCCACACCCGCCCCGTCGCGTTCGCGCTGGCCACCGCCCGCCGACCGCTCCGCTTCGTCGACCTGGCCGACAAGGTCCGCATCGAGTTCCCCGCGGCGTCCACCGACCAGGTCCTCGGCATCCTGCTCGAACTCGTGGCCCACCAGGCGCTCCTCACGGCCCTCCGCGCCCCGGCAACCGACGCCGAACCCCTTCGGCACCTTCTGACCACCCTGGGGAGCGCCGACGAGATGGAGGTCCTGCGGGACCAGAGCACCACCGCGGCCGCAGGGGACGTCCCTCTTGCCCCGGCCGTCGACCTCCGCCTGGACGCCGACCTCACCCTGCCCCGCGCGGTGGCCCACGAGGCGGCGCGGGCCGCCCACCTGCTCGCCCGACTCAGCGCCGCTCCCCACGGCACCACGGCATGGCGGACCTACCACCAACGCTTCTACGAGCGCTACGGCCGCGGCACGCTGGTGCCGCTGCTCGACATGGTCGCCGACAGCGGGATCGGCTGGCCCGACGGCTACCCCGGCGCCCGGCCTGCCGAGAAGCCACGCTTCGACGAACGGGACGAACTGCTCGCCGCGCTCGCCCAGCGGGCCGCTCTCGACGGCGCGCGCGAGATCGTCCTCGACGAGGCGCTTCTCACCTCCCTCGGCCTCGGCCCGGCCGAACCTCGCATTCCTCCGCACCTGGAAGTGGTCGCACGCGTCCACGCCCGCAACCGGGAAGCGCTCAACCGGGGCGAGTTCCGGTTGGAGGTGGTCGCGGCGTCCCGGGCCGCCGGCGTCTCGGTCGGCCGTTTCCTCCACCTCCTCGAACCGGAGCGCCAGGCGGCTTTCACCGCCCTGCTGACGGGCCTGCCGACGATGGACGAGCACGCCGTCACCGCCCAGCTGTCGTTCCCGCCGTTGGATCCGGCCAGCGGGCACGTCGCCCGGAGCCTGGCGACGGGCCAGCTGGTGATCAGCCTGGCCGAGCACCGCCCCACCACCGACGGCGTCCTCGGACCGCAGGACCTGGCCGTGGGCTGCGACGGGCGGCGCATGTACCTGGCGGCACCGACGCTCGGCGTTCGGATCGAGGCCGCCGCCACCCACGCCCTGAATCTGCGCACGCACACCCCGTCGTTGGCCCGGTTGATCACCGAGCTGTCCCGTGCCCAGGCCGCACAGGTCACCCGCTTCGACTGGGGTTCGCTCCACGCCCTGCCCTTCCGGCCCCGGCTGCGGCACGGGCGGGTCATCCTCTCCCCCGCCATCTGGCGCCTCATCACCGCTGACCTCCCCTCCGGCAGCACCTCGCAGCAACGGTGGGATGAGGCGCTCATGGCATGGATGGCCCGGCTCCGGGCCCCCCGGCACGTCTTGCTGACCGCGAGCAGCCAGGGCCTCCCCCTCGACCTCGACAATCCGGGCCACCGTGCCCTGCTACGCGACCACCTCTGTTTCGCCTCGCACGCCGTCCTCGTCGAGGAACCCGATCCTGCCGACCTCGGCTGGGCCGACGGCCGGGCCCACGAGATCGTTGTTCCCGTCACCGCCGCCCGGACGCCGACGTGGCCGCGCCTGCCCAAGCCCACCCCGGCCCGCGTCCTGCGGCGTGGCCACGGTGACGCCCCCGGCGCCTCCCGCGTGCTCCTCGCCTCTCTCTACGGCGACCTGGAACGTCAGGACACCGTCCTCTCCCGGCACCTTCCCGACCTCCTGAACCGGCTCGGCAACCCGAAGTGGTGGTTCGTGCGCTTCCGCGACCCGCGCCAGCACCTACGGCTGCGCATCGCCCTGCCCGAGCCGGCCGCCTTCGGAACCGCCGCAGCCGTGATCAGCACCTGGACCGCCGAACTCCACCGGGCCGGTCTGCTGTCCGAGGTCGCGTACCCCACCTCCTACGCGGAGACCGGGCGGTGGGGTGAGGGTCCCACCTGGACCGCGGCGGAGACGGTGTTCCGAGCCGACTCCGCCGCCGTCCTCGCCCAGCTGTCCCAGACCGAGCTGCCCGGCCGACAGGCCCTGCTCGCCGCCCACGCCGTCGCCCTCACCGTCGGATTCACCGGATCCACAACTGCCGGACTGCGCTGGCTCGTCGACAACGTCCCTGCGCAGGCCCCAGTCCACGTTCGCAGGCCGGCCTTCCGAGAGGCTGTGCGACTGGCCGACCCGGCCCGGGACTGGGCAGCGCTACGCGCGGTGCCCAGCGGCCACGCGATCGTGGAGAGCTGGTCCGGACGCCACCGGGCGCTCGACGCCTACCGCCTGCACTTCCCCGGACCGCACACCGAAGGCGTGCAGGCGGACGACGTCCTCGGCTCCCTCCTGCACTGCAGCTTCGTCCGCGCGTACCGCATCGACTTCGACGACGAGGCCCGGGTCCTCTACCTGGCCCGCGCAGCCGCCCTCGCCCGCCTCGCCCGGGACGGTGACCAATGACCACACCACATCCCGCGCTACGGCTGTCCGACCGGATCGCCGAACTCCTCACCGACCCGGCCGACGCACCACCGGCGTGGACGTCCCGCCCGCACTGGCGCCAGTCCCTCGCACACGGCGCCCCGGGCATCGCCCTGCTCCACATCGAACGCGCCGCCACCGGCCGAGGCCCCTGGGATCCCGCGCGGGCCTGGCTCGCGGTCGCCGCCGACGGCCCGGTCACGAGCGGAGCGGACAGCTACCTGTACTACGGAGCTCCGGCGCTCGCACACACCCTCGCCTGCGCTGCCCAGGCACGGCCCGGCTCCTGCAGCAACGCCCTCGCCCACCTCGACGGCGCCGTCGCTGTCAACGCCTTGCGCCGCTGCGACGCAACCCTCGCTCGGATCGCCCGGGGCGACCTACCGACACTGGCCGAGTTCGACGCCATCCGCGGCCTGGCCGGCGTCGGCTCGGTACTTCTCCGCCGTGCCCCGGACGGTGAGGCGATCCAGCGAGTCCTGCACTGCCTGACCCGTCTGACAGCCGGCGTGAAGCACAACGGCCGAATGCTGCCGGGCTGGTGGACCCAGGACGGACCGTCCGGAACGCCGGACGAGCGGTTCCCCGGCGGGCACGCCAACTCCGGCCTCGCACACGGCATCGTCGGCCCGCTCGCCCTCCTCTCCCTCGCGCTACGACGGGGCATCGAGGTGGACGGTCAGCGCGAGAGCATCCACACCATCCTGGTGTGGCTCGGACGCTGGCGCGACGGCCACGCCTGGCCGTACTGGATCACCCCCGGCAACCTCGACGGCGCCGCGCGCACACCACTCGCGCCACAGCGGCCGAGCTGGTGCTACGGTACCGCCGGCGTCGCGCGCGCCCTGCAACTCGCAGCTCTCGCTCTCGACGACTCCCGTCTGCGCCACCGCGCCGAGAGCACCCTCGCCACCGCACTGGCAGACCCGAAGGCACTCGCCGCGACCACCGACCTGTCGGCCTGCCACGGCTACGCCGGTCTCGCACACATCGCCCACCGCGCTGCCGCCGATGCCCTCCCGCGCAACGCAGCCCTTCTGCGCGCCGGAGCCTCCGTGCTCCTCGACACCGCCCACCCGCCCCACACCGACCCCGACGAACAGGCCCGTCGCCTCCTGGCGATGGCCGGGCCCGGGTTCCTTGAGGGCGCCGCCGGCACCGCCCTCGCCCTGCTCGCTCCCGCCACCGGCACCCCGCCGGCGACCCACTGGGATGCCTGTCTCCTGACCTCCTGACCTCCTGACCTCCTGACCAAGGACCTGCGATGACCACCGGCTGGATCCAGCACAACCTCACCTTCGCCGACCCCTCCACCGTCGACCGGATCACCGCCCACCACCTGGCCCCCGCTCTCGCCCATGCTCAGAACTCCGGCACGCTGGAGGCCTGGTGGTACATGCGCAAAGGCGGGCTCCGGCTGCGGTACCGTGCCGCCGCCCCCGCCCCCGTCGTCACCGCACTCCTGAACACGCTCACCGAGACAGGGCTCGTCGAGGGCTGGGCCATCGCGGTCTACGAACCGGAGACCGAGGCGTTCGGCGGCCCCGAGGCCATGGAGATCGCCCACCGGCTCTTCCACACCGACAGCCGACACCTGATGGTCCGTGTCGCCAAGGCCGCCCCACCCGCGCTCGGCCGCACCGAGACCTTCGTCGCCCTCGTCTCCGCCATGCTCCGCGCCGCCGGCCTCGACTGGTACGAACAGGGCGACGTCTGGGCCAAGTTCGCCGCCGAACGCCCCGATCCTCCAGCCCTCTCCTCGGAACGTGCGGCCGCCCTGACCACCGCGATGCGCCGTCTGATGACCCTCGACACCCGCCGGCTCGCCCGCCCCGGTGAACCGCTCGCCGGGCACACCGGTTGGGTCGACGCTTTCGAGGAAGCCGGACAGGACCTCGTCCGCTCGGCCCACGTCGGCCGCCTCACCCGCGGACTGCGCTCCGTCCTAGCCCACCTGATGATCTTCCATGCCAACCGATCCGGCCTGCCGGTGGAGCACCAATCGTCAGTCGCTGCACGGGCCTTGGAAACCGTCTTCCACTCCGGCGAGGGCCTCGCACCCTCGCAGTCCACCATCCGCACAGCCACTAGGGTCGCCCACGTGACTACTCTCAGCAATGACGCCGCCACACCCGCCGAGGAGCTGCGCAACAGCCTCACCGACCGCCTGCTCGAGCAGGGAGCCATCCGCACCGACACGGTCGAGGCCGCCTTCCGCACCGTGCCGCGCGAGTGCTTCCTGCCCGGCTTCCCCCTGGAGGCCGCCTACGCCGACAACCCCACCTACACCAAGGCCGACAGCTCCGGCACGCAGATCAGCGCGGCCTCCCAGCCCGCGATCGTCGCCCTGATGCTGGAGCAGCTCGACCTGCAGCCCGGCGAGAGGATCTTCGAGGCCGGGGCCGGGACCGGCGTCAATGCCGCCTACATGGGCCGCATTGTCGGCCCCGACGGGCACGTGACGGCTGTGGACGTGGACGACGACCTCGTCGAGGGTGCCCGCAAGCACCTCGCGGACGTCGGGATCACCAACATCGACGTGGTCCTCGGCGACGGCGCCCTCGGCCACCCCGACGCCGCCCCGTTCGACCGGGTGATCGCCACGGTGAGCACCAGCGAGATGCCCACCGCCTGGCTCCAGCAGGTCAAGCTGACCGGGCGGATCGTCCTGCCGCTGTGTCTGCGCGGCACCGCCTCGCGCACCATCGCCTTCGAGCGTGGCGAGAACAGCTGGGTGTCGGTCGACGACCAGCTCGCCGTCTTCATGCCGCTGCGCGGCAGCATGGACGACGCCCGCCGCACGGTCGCCCTCACCCACGAGGGCGACGTCACCCTCCAGGTGCACAAGGACCAAGCCGACGCGGTCGACGCCGACCTGCTGCTCGGCGTCCTCGACACCGAACGCCACGACGTCTGGACCGGCGTCACCATCCCGGCCGGCACCACCTACGAGTACCAAGACCTGTGGCTGGCCTTGACCCTCCCGAACTCCCTGATGCGGATGGGCGTCACCGGCGACGCCCGCGACCGCGGCATCACCCCCATGTTCGGCTGGGGCGCCATGGCCACTGTGGACGCCGGCTCCCTCGCCTACCTCACCCTGCGGCCCGGTGAGCCCGACGCCAACGGCCGCAAGACCTACGAGACCGGCGTCATCGGTCACGGCCCCGCGGGCGCCGCGCTCGCTGACCTCGCCGCCGAAGCGATCCGCACCTGGAACACCGGCTTCCGCGACCGGATGCTGCGCTTCGAACTTCCCGACACCCCGACCACGGCGGACCCGAGCTCCGGCCGCTTCGTCCTGGGCCGCCACCACCACCCGATCACCGTCATCTGGGAGTAGCCCCGCATGCACCCGACCGGCCCCGTCGCCCGGCGCTTCCCGCTGGTCGCCCGCCACCGGCCCGCGTGCCTGCCCCTTGACGCCCGTGTCGGCCGGCTCACCGAGCTGGCCGACACGGCCTCCCGGCAGACCAACCCGGGCCTCGCCTCCACCGTCTTCAACCAGGCCGCCCTCCTCGCCTCCGACCTCGCCCTGCCCGGCTACGCCCGCGAGCTGTGCCACCGCCACGCCGCCCTCCACCTCACCCGCGGCCCGCTCCCGGCGATGAGCGCCATCCGCGGCCTGGAGCCGATCGTCAACCTCGCCCGCCTCCACCTCCGCGCCGGCCGTCACCAGCGCGGCCACCAACTCCTCCTCGACCTCTACCGCGCCGTCACCACCTCCACCGAGGCAACGCTCGACGGCATCACCGTCCCCGCCCGCCTCACCGAGACCACCGAACAGCGCGCCGAAGTCGTCGCATGGCTGTGGCGCGTCGTCATCGCCGACGGCACCCGCGCCCTCACCTCCGCCGGCCGCTGGACGGACGCCGTGCGCCACATCGAGGCGCACCGAGGCTTCGGCCGACGCATCCTCGACGGCCGCCAAACCGCCATCCTCGCCGCCGCCACCACCGGCGACCTGCCCGGTGCCCTCGCCCTGCTGGCCGCCACCGAGCCGGGCGAGGCCTGGGAGAACGCCGTCACCGCCGTGCTCACCGCGCTGTGCCGCCCAGGCGACCGACACGCAGCCGAGACCGCCATCGGCCACTGCCTCGCCTTCGAACCGGACGAAGGCCTGGCCGTGTTCAGCACCCACCTCGCCCTCACCGCGATCAACGCCGCCGGCACGGACACACCCTCCGCCCGAAGCCTGATCGAACGGACGGCCGGCAGAACGACTGAAGGTGGCAACGGCTACGCGGTGCGCGACCTTCTGGCCCATCCTGGCGTCCGCGACCACCTCCCCCCTGGCCGGACGGCCGAGCTCGAACAGGCGCTCGTCGCCTGCGCTTTGGGCTCCGCCACCCTGCCCGAGCCCGTCCGCCGAGGGCTGGAGACCTCACTCGCCGCCGCCCGGGCAGTGCTCCAGACCTCCTCATCCGACCCAGGCTTGTCCGGAGACGACCCGGTCGACGCCACACTCCCGGACCGTCACACACCTACCGAGGTCTTCGTTCGGCTGTCGGGTGGTGACAAGCTGTGACCCCTGCAAGATGCCAGCGGCATGCGGTATGCGCAGGATGGGGGCAGGACCGCTGAGCAGCGGGCGTTTCGTCACCAGGTCCTGCTGGAGGGCCGCTGCCCGGTTCGAGTCGGGCGGGATTTCAGTATCCAGAGGATCTCTACCAGGACTCTGTCAGGGTCCCGTCCGGGTCAAGGCCGTAGGTGATCAGGTGACGGGCTCTCGCCGACTGAGCTGTGGTCAGGGCCTGCACTGCGAGTCGACGCAAAGCGGTGTCGTCGCCGGCGTCGGCGGCCTGGCGCGCGAGGCGGTCAGCGCGGGCCCGGTTGGCAGGGTTGTCGGAGGCGTCTTCGACCCACATCAGGGATGCCGAGGTGAGAGCCTCGGTGATTCCGGCGGCGTGGGCCTTGCGGTAGAAGTCTTCGGCCGATTGTAGGTCGCCTCGGCGACGGTGATGCAGGGCGAGTTCGAACAGAGCTTCCGGATGGTCCTGAGAGGCGAGCACCTTGTAAAGGCGCAGCGCGCCATCGGCGTCGTTCAGTCCTTCCCTCATCTGAGCCAGGAGCCAGTCAGCGTCTTCCGAGCGCGCGGAGTGTGCGGTAGCTTGCCGAAGCAGCTGTTCGGCGTGCGCCCAGTCACCGGCCTCCGCGGCTTTGTGGGCGAGAACCTCCAAGGCTATTGTCTCGCCCGCCTCGGCTGCCTCTTGCAAAATCTGTTCGGCGCGGGCCGAGTCCCCACCGTCGGCGATCAGGCTGGCCAGGGACAGGTAGGCGAGGGTGTCGCCGGCGATAATGGCCCGGCGGTAGTACTGCTCGGCTTCCGGCCAGTTCTGGGCTTCCTTGGCTTCCAGAGCGAGCCTCCGGAGTGCCTCTGCATCACCGGCGTCGGCAGCCTGTTGCACCAGTTCCCGAGCTTCGTCGCGCTCGCCGTTGTCCTGGTGCCACCTGACCAGCATCTGCCAGGCGTGCTTGTCTCCGGCATTCCGTGCCTGTTCGTACAGGCGTCTGGCTTCGTCTCGATCGCTTGTGTGGCCGGCGACAAGATGCATGGCCCTGGTGCTGCCGAGCGTGACGGCAAGTCTGAACCAGGAGTCGGCGAGTTGTAGTCGGCCGCTCAGTAGGATCATCCAGCCCGTTTCGACGATGGCCTTGGCGGGATCGGCCAACGCCAGCCGCCCGTACAGGTGTGCGGCAGTGCGTAGCCGTAGGCGGTTTCGCGCCGCGGCGGCAAGGGCTTCCAGGTCCTCCGGCCGCGTACAGTGCTCGATTGCCGCTGCCCAGAACGAGGCGGGTGGGCACCAGAAGTTTCGCGTCGCACGGCCGTGCTGTTCGAGGTAGTCGGCCAGCCGGTAGTGCGGCTGCGGGTGAGGGGCTTCGCCGGGGCGGGTACGGATGCGGGTCAGTACGCCGTCGGCGCCACGAAGCGATTCGGTGACGTAGGCGATCGCCTGCTCCTTCCAGTTCTCGTCGACCTGGTTCCACTCTGGGTCCGTCATGTAGTCGGGGGCGGCCTCCGTCACGAGGGAGAGTGGTAGCCCGGGACTGTGACCGAGCCGTCGCGCGTCCATCGCTGCCTCGATGACGGCTCTCGCGGCCGGGGCGGCGTGCTCGAAGCGCTCCATCAGGAGCGGCCCTGCAGCCAGGTACTGGGTGATCCGACCTCCTGAGTGCCGCAGGGCCTCGGCAAGCCGCCCGTCACCCTCGGACAACTCTGCGGCCCGCCGCAGCTCCTCGTCACTGAATCTGCCGGAGACGCTGATACACCGGCCGGCAAGCAGTTCCCGCACCTGGGCGTGATGGTCTGCGTCTGGAGAAGTCGCATGGGCGGTCAACTGCCAGTGGTACGCCTTCGATAAGGTCCCCAAGACCAGCAGCGGCCCGCCAGCGTCCGCCAGAAGCCGTCGAAGCTCTTCGCCTACCTGCTCGCCGCGGTCTCCGTCCAGGTAGTGCTGGGACTCGTTCAGCCACAGCACTGTGTAGGGCTCCAGACGGCTGGTACCGATCACGTTGAGGAGCCGCTCGGAAGATAGCGGCTGCCACAAACGCCATCGGGAAGCCGGCCGCAAATACCGCAAGGCCTCATGTAGCGCTCGGGTCTTCCCACAGCTGGAGTCCGCGACCAGCACCCGCATGACGCTGCGGGTCCGAGCCTGCTGAACGGCATGCTCCAGTTCCTCGTCGTGGCGCCGACGAATGTAGAGCGGAAGCAACCGGGCGTGCCCGTTCGCCGTGGCAATGCTCCGTTTCACTCCGAGGTGCTCGATCGCAAAGGCCTCGGTGACCTCGTGAAGCGGCACATAGTCCGCATCACCCGCGATCCGGCCGCGGCCTTGGATCTGCACGACCGTCAGCTGACCGATGAAGCCGGCTTGAACAACATCGCCGACGACCGTGGAGTTCTCGACCTTGTTCTGAACGGTGCCATCCGTCCTGGCGGCCCCACCGCCGGGACGGATGGCACCAGGTTCAGGAGAACCCGGTGGGCGGTGCTCATCCCGATCACGCGGTTCACGCGTGCCAAACCCTCCCACCGCAGCCCCTTTGCCAGCCATCGATACGGCAGCTCCGCCGCACTCACCAGCAGTCCTACACCCTGTCGCTTGGGCCGACCACCCCAATCTGCCCGCTGTCCCTCGCAGGTGGTTGGCCCCGGCCGCACGTCCCCGGACGAGCCCTCCGGCGTTCGCTCCCTGCGCACATGCGCGCCCGGTTTGATGCGATCAAGTTCCTGCAAGCCCCGCAGCCCTCGGTCCGGCACCAGGGCCTGGACACAGGGGCGATGTCGCCGAGGACGGTGGACAGAAGGGCTTCGCCCCGGTTCATTTTCTCACCCTCAGGCGGGACAGATCACCACCCCGGTCAATGTTCTGAATTATCGTCAGGTTCGGGTCCGCCGCTCCTGGTGACCCACCTGCTCGGAGTGGGCCTGAGCGAACAGGCAGCCGCCCAGGGGTTGCCGACCGTGCTGCTTCGCCGTCCGCCCGTCGGCCCGCCCGCCGTCCAGCCATCCGTGGGCGCTCGCGCGGGACTTGGGCGCCCTCTCGGTGTCCTCGTCCGCACGTCGCCGCCCCTGCCGCAGAGTGGTCGACCCGGCACCAGCTCCGCCCACCGGGCCAGGCCGCAGCCTGGGAAGTAGTCGACGCACGGGCGTCTGCCGATCCGGGTGGAGGGACACAGGGCCAACCTGCGTGGGTGAAGGTCGCAGGCGGGACGGCGGCGGGTGCCGGGGCACCGGGGGCGGCGGCGAGGGGGCCTCGGGGTCGGGGCGACGACCGGCGGGGTGCCGGTGGGTGCCACCTCGCCGGGGCGGTCGCTGTCGTTGCCGTCCCCGCCGGTGTCACTTCACGGATCCGGCCATCGCTCCCTGGATGAAGAACCGCTGGAAGCAGAGGAACACGCCCACGGGGACCAGCAGGGACAGGAACGCACCGGGTGCGAGGACGTCCATGTTGCTGCCGAACTGCCGCATCTGGGACTGCAGGTAGACGGTCAGCGGCTGCGAGTCGTTGCCGGCGAAGATCAGCGCGACCAGCATGTCGTTCCAGACCCAGAGGAACTGGAAGATGCACAGCGAGGCGACGGCCGGTGCGGCGAGCGGCAGGGCGAGGGTGCGGAAGATCCGCCACTCCCCGCAGCCGTCCATCCGCGCGGCTTCCAGGAGTTCGGCGGGGATCTCCAGGAAGTGGTTGCGCATCAGGAACACGGCGAACGGGAGCCCGTAGCCGACGTGGAACAGCACGACGCCGGGGATGGTGCCGAACAGCCCTACGGCGCCTTCGAGTTTGGCGACCGGGATGAGCCCGACCTGGACGGGGACGACCAGCAGTCCGACGACGCCGAGGAAGACCGCGTCCCGGCCGGGGAAGCGCATCCAGGCGAAGGCGTAGCCGGCGCCCGCGGCGAGGGCGACGGTCAGCAGGGTCGCCGGGACGCTGATGAGCACGGTGTTCCACAGCGCCTTGGGGACGTCTCCGCCGCCGAGCAGCGCGGTGTAGTTCTGCAGGGTGAGCTGGGCGGGGTCGGTCAGCGCCGTCCACCAGCCTCCGGTGGCGGCGACCTGCTTGGGGCGCAGCGAGGAGACCAGCAGGCCGACGGTGGGCACCAGCCAGGCGACGGCGGCCACGGTCAGCACGGCCTGGACGAGGCCGCTTCGGGTGAGGGCGGCGAGCCGGGTGGTGAGCGGCAGGGCGGGCCGGCCGCCGGGCGCCGGTGCGGGCGCGGTGGTGCCGGGGGCGGACGGAGCCGCCTGGGTGGTGGTCATGTGCGGCTCCCTCGGAAGCGTCGGACGTTGAGAAGCATCACCGGCACGACGAGGAGCAGCAGCAGGATGCTGAGCGCGCTGCCGAGGCCCTGGTCGTTGCCGCCGCCGAAGGAGACCAGGTAGAGCCGGAGCGCCAGGACGCTCGCGTCCTGCTGCACCGGTCCGGGCGCGATGATGTACACCAGGTCGAAGATCTTCATCACGTTGATGACCATGGTGATGAACACGACGCCGAGGACCGGGGCGAGTTGGGGCACGGTGATGCGGCGGAAGATCTGCCATTCGCCGGCGCCGTCGATCCTGGCCGCCTCGATGGTCTCGCGGGGCAGGTTGGCGAGGCCCCCGGCGATGATGACCATGGCGAAGCCGGCCCAGATCCAGATGTAGGCGCCGATGATGGCCGGGGTGATGAACGCGGGGCCGAGCCAGTCGATGCCGCGGTAGGGGGCGGCGAAGTTCGCGGCCGGCATCACGACCGAGGTGGTGGCGGACGGGGCCGCGCCGAACCGGAAGGTTCCGTCGGCGGCGGTGGTGGTGGTGCCGACCGTCCTCCCTCCGTCCCGGAGTTGGACGGTGATGCCGGGCAGGCCCTTCTTCCCGGCTTCCAGTCGGCCGGGGTGGCCGCCGCCGCCCGGGACGAAGTCGAGGAACACCGTGCCGCTGACCCCGTCGCCGCCGGTCGGCTCCTGGGCCGTCAGGGCGGTGGCCGGGAGCGCTCCGGGTTGCACGCCGACGAGCGGCAGCAGCACGACGCGCGTGCTGGTGGGTGCCGTGACGTCGCCGCCCTGGGCCTGGTCGAGGCCGGTGCCGGGGCGCGGGTGGGCGCCGGGGTAGGTCGGCCGGTCGTCGAAGGTGTCGTGGACGGCGACCGCGGCGGCGTTGAGCACGCCGCGGTGCGGGTCCGCGTCGTACACCGTGCGGAAGATGATCCCGGCGGCGAGGAAGGAGATCGCCATCGGCATGAAGACGAGCAGCTTGAACGCGGTGGCCCAGCGGATCTTCTCGGTGAGCACCGCGAACACCAGACCGACGGCGGTCACCAGGGCCGGGGCGACGGCGACCCAGATCGCGTTGTTGCGCACGGCGGTGAGGGTGGCGTGGTCGGTGAAGGCGGTGCCGTAGTTGTCGAGTCCGACGAAGCGGTGGCCGGAGGCGTCGAAGAGGCTGCGGGCCACCGAGTAGCCGATGGGGTAGACGACGAGGGCGCCGAGCAGCAACAGGGCGGGCAGGACGAAGAGCAGGGCGAGGCCCCGGTGGCGCCGGAGGGCGACACCGGATGCCCGGCCGCTGCGGGGTGAGCGCAGGGACATGGTGGATCAGCCCTTGTAGGCCTTGGCCGCGTCGGCTTCGAGCCTGGCGGCGGCGCCCTGGACGTCGGCGGGGTCGGCGAGGAAGTCCTGGAGGTCCTTCCACTCGCCCTGGCCCGCGGTTCCTCCGAACGCGGCGGGGGCCTGGTCCGACATGTCGAAGCGGAAGGTGTCGCCGGCGTCGATCACCGACTTGGCGAACTGCCGGGTGGTGTCGTCGGGGTAGACCGAGGGGTCGACGGCCTTGTTGGGCGAGATGAAGCCGCCGGCCTTGGCCCAGACGGTCGCGGCCTCGGGGCCGGCCAGGAACTCGACGAACTTCTGCGCGGCTTCGGGGTGCTTGGCGCCCTTGAGGACGACGGCCGCGTCGCCCGCGCCCATGACGGGGGCCTTGCCGCCGTCCACGGCGGGGAAGGGGAACACCTTGGCGTCGGTGCCGACCTGCTTCTTCAGTTCGGAGGTGATGACACCGCCCACGAAGTCGCCTTCGTGGGTCATGGCGGCCTTGGGCTGTGCTCCGAAGACCTGCTGGACGGACGTGGGGAAGTCGGTCTGCAGGGCGCCCTGCCCGCCACCGGCGACGAGTTGCCTGTCACCGAAGACCTTGCCGAGCGTGGTCAGGGCCTTGAGGACCGACGGGTCGGTCCACGGGATCTCGTGCCGGGTGAGCTTGTCGTAGAGCTCGGGTCCGGCCTGGGAGAGGTAGACGTTCTCGAACCAGTCGGTCAGGGTCCAGCCGGCCTGGCCGCCGATGGCGAACGCCGGAGTGCCGGAGTCGGAGAGCGTCCGGCCGACGTTCAGCAGGTCGTCGAAGGTGGTCGGGGGCTGGACGCCGGCGTTCTGGAAGGCGGAGGGGCTGTACCAGACGGTCGACTTGTCGGCAGCCTTGAAGTAGAGGCCGTACTGCGTGCCGTTGACGGTGCCGAGGCCGGACCAGATGCCGGCGTAGTTCTTCTTCGCGGCGTCGCTGACGGCGGGTGCGAGCGGCGCCAGCCAGCCCTTGTCGGCGAACTGCTTGATCACGCCGGGCTGGGCGACCATGACCACGTCCATCGGGTCACCGCCCTCGATCTTGCTGCCGACCACGGTGGAGAGGTTGTCACCGGTGGAGGTGTAGCTGACGGTGGCGCCGGTCCTGGCCGTGAAGGCGTCCAGCACCTTCTTGAAGTTCTCCTGCTCGGTGCCGCTCCACACGGCGGCGACGGTCAGGGTCTGGCCCTTGAGTTCCTGGGTGGTGGAGTCGGCGGCGGTGCCGCCTCCCCCGCTGCCGCAGGCGGTGGCGGTGGCGGCCAGCACGACGGACGCGGCCAGGGTGGGGAGAGCGCTACGGAGTCTCATCGTCGAGTCCTCTTCCGTGAGGCGGGTGGGAGTTCGGGGCTTCGTGGTGCGGTGGACGGTCAGTTGGGGCCGGCGGCGCAGTGGTCGATCCACCAGGCGGCGGTGGCGGGCGGCAGGACGCCGTCGGCGCACGGGCCGCTGGCCAGCAGGGGCGGGCCGAGGACCGGAGCCGGCGCGGGGGTGTCGCCGAAGTTGACGGCGCACACCAGGCCCTCGCCGCGGACGAACGCGAGGACCCCGGGCGGGGTCTCCAGCCATCGCAGCGTGCCCTCGCCGAGTTGCGGGAGTTCACGGCGCAGTTGGAGGGCGGTGCGGTACAGGTGGTAGACGGATCCGCCGTCGGCCCGTTGCCGCTCGGCCGTGTGGGCGGCGAAGGAGTCCGGCTGCGGGAGCCAGGGGCCGACCGGGGTGTCCGGCGGGCTGAACCCGAACGGGGGTTCGCTGCCCGACCAGGGCAGCGGTATCCGGCAGCCGTCGCGGATCCCGGTGCGGCTGCCGGTCCGGCGGAAGATCGGGTCGGTGATCGACTCGTCGGGCAGGTCGAGGACTTCGGGCAGGCCGAGTTCCTCGCCCTGGTAGATGTAGGCGGCTCCCGGCAGGGCCAGCATCAGCAGGGCGGCGGCCGTGGCCCGGGCGGGGCCGGAGGCCGGGTCGTCCCCCGCGAACCGGCTCACCGTGCGGACCTGGTCGTGGTTGTTGAGCACCCAGGTGACGGTCGACCCGGTGGCGGTGATGTCCCGCACGGCGTCGTCGATGACCCGGTGGAAGTGCGCGGGGTCCCACGGCGCGTGCAGCAGGTGGAAGAAGAAGGCCTGGTGCAGTTCGTCGGGCCGCACGTACAGTGCCTGCTCGGCTGGCGTGGGCACGGAGGCCTCGCCGACCAGCAGTCGCTCGCGGCCGTCGCGGACGGTGTACTCCTCGCAGACCGCGCGCCACCGCCGCCATACCCCGTGCACCTCCGGCTGGTTCCAGGCCAACGGGTTGACCGAGTCGCGGGTGCGCTCGTCCACGTCCGGGTCGGGCGAGTCCGGCAGTTCCGGGTGCTTGTACAGACCGGCCGCCACGTCGATCCGGAAGCCGTCGACGCCGCGGTCGAGCCAGAACCGCAGCACCTCCTCGAAGTGGGCGGCGACGTCGGGGTTGCGCCAGTTGAAGTCGGGTTGCTCCGGGGTGAACAGGTGGAGGTACCACTGGCCGGGCCGGCCGTCGGCCTCGGTGACCCGGCTCCAGGCCGGGCCGCCGAACATGGCCCGCCAGTTGTTGGGCGGGAGTTCCCCGTCCCGGCCGCGCCCGTCGGCGAAGTGGAACCGCGCCCGCTCGGGACTGCCGGGACCGTTGGCCAGGGCCTTCCGGAACCACGGGTGGTCACGTGAGCAGTGGTTGGGGACGACGTCCAGGACCAGCTTGAGACCGAGCAGTCCGCAGTCCGCCACCAGGCGGTCGAACTCGGCGAGGTCGCCGTAGACCGGGTCGACGGCGCAGTGGTCGGCGATGTCGTAGCCGTGGTCGTGCTGGGGCGAGACGTAGAACGGGTTGAGCCAGACGCCGTCGGCGCCCAGCTGCCGCACGTGGTGCAGCTGTTCACGGACGCCGGCGAGGTCGCCGACGCCGTCGCCGTCGGTGTCACGGAAGCTGCGCACGTAGATCTGGTAGATCACCGCGTCGCGCCACCAGGTACGGGCGGCGGTGGTGGTGGGGGTGGTGGGGGTGTGCGGACGAGCGCGCGGCAGGGTGACCGCGTCGCCGTCGGGGAGGGTGGGGTTGTGCATCTCGCTACTCCAACGGTTATGCATTCGCGTTAGGTATAGCAGGCAGATGCGGACGCTGTTAAGCCCTTGTTTGAGGGAGTTTTCCAGAAGTTACGGGACGACGCACCGGGCCATGCCTAGATACGTGTTAGGTACTCGCGGGTAGGGGTCCTCGCGCGGCAGGAGCTGCACGCCCCCGGGCCGTCGTCGGCGTCGGCTCAGCCGACGACGACGCGCAGGTCGGCGGCCAGCCTCGGCAGCGCCGCCTCGGCGCTCCGACGGCCCGACACGACCTCGAACGCCGTCTCGCTGAACGCGAGGCTCAGCTGCTGGTACTGCGGGACGGCGGGGCGCGCCCCCGCCGCCAGGATCGCCGTGCGCAACACGGGCAGGTAGGGGAAGCGGGCCGTCAGATCCGGCTCCGCGTAGAGGTCGGCCCAGACCGGTGGCAGCCCGCCGTCGGTCAGCACGCGGTACTGTGCCCGGCGACTCGTCAGGTAGGCGATCAGTGCCCGCGCGGTGCGCTGGCGCCGGGAGAACCGGCTCACCGCAAGCCCCGAGCCCCCCAGCACGCCGCTGCCCGGGCCGTGCGGTCCCGGCAGCGGCACCACACCGAACCGTCCCTCCACCGGGGAACCGGCCGCGCCGACCTCGTGGTAGACGTACGGCCAGTTCCGCAGGAAGAGCAGGCCACCCCGGCCGAACGCCGCGCGGGACTCCTCCTCCTGGTAGCCGAGCACCTCGGGCGGGATCCAGCCCTCGCGCACGCCCCCGGCCAGGAACTCCAAACCGGCCCTGGCCTGCGGGCTGTCGACGACGACCGTCCCGTCGCCGGCGAGCAACTCCCCGCCGGCCGAGCGGATCGCCTCCAGGGCGTTGACGGAGAGGCCCTCGTACGGGCTCAGTTGCCCCGCGTACCCGGACAGCCCGTGCGCGGGCGCCAGGGTCCGTGCCTGCCGTGCCAAGTCGGCCCAGGTGCTCGGCGGTCGCTCACCGGCGGCGTCCAGCACGTCGCTGCGGTAGTACAGCAGAGCGGCGTTGGCGACGAACGGCACCGCGTACAGCCGCCCGTCGTAGCGGCCCGTGCGCACGACCGGTGGCAGGAAGCTGTCCAGTGCGAAGTCCGACTCGTCCAGCGGCACGGTCCAGCGCCTGGCCGCGAACTCGGCCGTCCACACCACGTCGAGGTTGAGCACGTCGAAGCGGCTGCCGCCGGCCGACAGCTCCCCGGCGAGTTGGGCGTGCACCTCGTCGGCCGCCTCGGGCAGCTCCACCAGTTCGGCGGGCTGGTCCGGGTGCTCGGCGTTCCAGTCGGCCAGCAGCCCGCGCAGGTAGCGGGTGGTGTCCCGGCCGGTCGCCAGCGTGACCGGCCCGACACCGTCCGGATCGCCCGACGGCTGCGCTCCGCCCGCCAGGCCGTACCAGGCGGACCCGCCCCCGGCCGCGAGCACCGCCGTCCCGCCCACCAGCGCGCGCACCACGCGCCGACGACCCGCGTCGGGGCCGGTGGGCGGCCGGTCGTCCATGGAGCTCCTTCGATCCGCCGGCACGGGTGGGCGCCGGGGTACGTCCCTTTATACGGCCTCCCTGCTGGTGGGGGCCCACCTGCCCGTACTGTGTGACCGAGGTGTAACCAGCGAACAGGGACGACAAGGAAGAGGTGACGCCCGGTGCGCCATCAGCTGCTGGCGCTGCTGGCCCGGCAGCCCGCCTACGGGTACGAACTCAAGCAGGGGCTTGAGCAGACCTTCGGCGCGGCGTACCCTCAGCCGAACATCGGCCAGATCTACGTGACCCTGAGCCGACTGGAGAAGTCCGGACTGATCCGCGGCACCGAGGTGACGCAGGAGGGCAGGCCGGACAAGAAGGTCTACGAGATCACGGAGAAGGGCACCGAGGAACTCTCCGGCTGGTTCGAGGCGCCCACCGAGGGCCCCCGGGTCAGGGACGAGTTCTTCATGAAGCTGATCCTGGCCGAAGGCATCGACCTCGCCGACCAGTTGACGCTGATCAACAACCAGCGTCGGCACTGCATCAACATGATGCGCGGACTCAACAAGCTGGCCGCCACCGAGCGCGGCAACCGGACCTCGCTGCTGCTGATCGAGGGCGCGGTCCTGCACCTGCAGGCCGACCTCGACTGGCTGGAGCGTTGCCAGGAGGAGCTCACGTGACCGGCTCGGAGCCGACACCGCCATCGACACCGCCGCTGCTGACCGCCGACTCCGTGGTGCGTTCGCACCTGAGCGGCTCGACCGTGATACCCGCCGTCCGGGGCATCAGCCTGCGGATCGACCGGGGCGAGTTCGTCGCCGTCACCGGCCCCTCGGGCGCCGGCAAGTCCACCCTGCTGCACCTCCTCGCCGGACTGCTGCGGCCCGACGAGGGCGAACTGTGGCTCGAAGGCCGCCGCGTGGACCGCCTGCGGGAGTCCGCCTGGGCACGCCTGCGCCGCCGGCACTACGGAATGGTCTTCCAGAGCGGCAACCTGCTCCCCGACTTCTCCGTCGCCGACAACATCGAACTGACCGCGCTGCTCGCGGGCATGTCCGGCCGCACCGCCCGCGAACGCCGCGAGGAACTCCTCGAAGACCTCGGCCTCGCCCACAAGGCCACCGCCGGGCCCGGCGAGCTCTCGGGCGGTGAGCGCCAGCGGGTCGCCCTGGCCCGCGCGCTGGTCAACCGGCCGCAGCTGCTCCTCGCCGACGAACCCACCGGGAACCTCGACAGCCGGAGCACCCGCGACGTCCTCGCCCTGCTCAGCCGCTACCACGAACAGGGCACCACCATCGTGCTGGTCACCCACGACGCGCGGGCGGCCAGCACCGCCGACCGCGTCGTCAGCCTCTTCGACGGCCGGATCGCCGACGACGCCCGGGTCGAGGAACCCCCGGCCGCGCGGCGCGCCGTCGGGGTCCGTGACGTCATCGATTTCGGCAGGTGAGCCGGTGCGCGCCCTCCTCCGCTGGATCCGCGCCGACCTGCGCTCGCACCGCATCCACGCGCTTCTGATCGTCCTCGCCACCGGCGGCACCGCCGCCGCCCTCCTGCTCGCCGGCACGCTGCTCGGCGCCGCCGCCGACCCGTGGCAACGGCAGTTCCGGGCCGCCGGCTCACCCGACATCCGGATCGACCTGCGCCCGCCGACGACCGCCCGGGGCAACGCCGACGAACCCTCGGCCGCCGTGCTCGCCCGCGAACCCGGCGTACTCGCCGTCTCACCGCCCCAGCACACCGCCGAGACCACACTGGTCGGCCGACGAGCCGACGGCGCGGCCACCACCGGCCCGCCCGGCCGCACCACCCTCGTGCTGCGCGGGGACACCCCGGGAGCGGCCCGCCCACTCCTGCGCTCCGGCACCTGGCTCGTCCCCGCCGACACCCGCGGCATCGTGCTCGAACAGTCCGCGGCCGACGCCGCCTGGGCCCACCCCGGCGACCACCTCACCGTCCTCGACAGCCGCGGCGCGGCCGTCGAACTCCGGGTCCTCGGCATCGCCGACAGCCCCGACCAGCTGCCCAGCCAAGCCGCGGGCTACGACCTCGGCTGGGCGTCGCCCGCCACCCTCGACCTGATCCAGCCCGACCAAGCGGCCCAAGGCCTCACCCTCGGCCTTCGCCTGGCCCGCCCCTCCGACGCCGCGTACACGGCCCAGCGGGTGGTCAGCGTCCTCGGCGCCGGGCGCGTCTCCCGCATCACCACCTGGCTGGACGCGCGGGACGCGCGGCAACAGGACGACCGGCTGGCCGGCCTGCTCCTCGGACTCAGCGGACTCGCCGCGCTGCTCGCCGCCGCCCTCGCGGTGGCCGGCGCCGCAGGCGGGCGGATCAGGGCGAGGACGGGCGACATCGCCCTCCTCAAGGCGGTCGGCTTCACCGCCGGCCAGGTCGCCTGGATGTTCATCGCCGGGCAACTCCTGCTGGCCGGCGCCGGAGTCCTGCTCGGCGCCGGCGGTGCCGCGATCGCCGTCCACACCGTCCCGGCCCTCGGCGGCGGAACCGACGCGCTCCACGGACTCGTCCCCGGCGGCACGGCGACCACCGTCGCCGTCGCCGCGGCCGCGCTCCTCGCCGTCGGGGCCGCCGCGGCACTGCCCGCACTGCGGGCCTCCCGGGTCGCCCCCGTCCCGCCGACCGACGGCACCCGGCCACCCGCCATGACGGCACGGCCGGTCCGGCTCGGCCCGCTCCGGCGGCTGCCCCCGGCCCTCGCGTTCGGCCTCGGCAGCATCCTGCGCCGACGCTCGGACCTGGTCGGCAGCGCACTGCGCCTGACCGTCCCGGTCGTCGCCGCCACCCTGGCCCTGAGCACCTGGGCGACCCTCGACGCCGTCACCCGGCCCGATCACGGCGCCACCGTCCCGTCCGTCACCGCCCGCCGGACCACCCCCGACCAGACGCCCGGCGACGGGCAGCTCGCCGCCGCCCTGGCGGCCGACGCCGCCGTGAGCGGCGCCTACCCGGGCGCGGAGATGCAGGCCCTCGCACCCGGCCAGTCCGCGACACTCACCCTGCGCGCCGTCGGCACCACCGACGCGCCGTACCCGTACACCGTCGTCGAGGGCCGGACCATCCGCGCCACGGACGAGGCGGTCGCCGGACAGGGCGCCCTCGACCTGCTCGGCGCCCGGGTCGGCCAGTGGGTGCGGCTCACCACCGGGAACACCCCCCGCATCCTGCACATCGTCGGACGGAATCTCGAACCCGAACACGGCGGCCGCGTCCTGTCCACCGGCTTCGACACCCTGGACCGGCCCGGCGACCCCACCCACCCCGACTTCTGGCAACTGACCCTGCGCCCCGGCCAGGACCCGGCCGCCGTTCAGCGCGACCTCCCCGCCCGCGTCGGCCTCGCCGGGCGGACGGAGATCCGCCTCCCCACCGGCCCGGTCACCAGGCCCGGCGCCCTGCGGGCCAGCGTCGTCGGTCTCCTCCTCGTCCTCGCCCTCATCGGCCTGGTCGACCTGCTCACCACAGCCACCGCCGGCTTCCACGAACGCCGCCGGGACCTCGGTCTGCTCAGGGCGATCGGCCTCACCCCGGGCCAGTCCGCCGTCGTACTCGCCGTCCGCGGGACAACCATCGCCCTGATCACCGTCGCCGTCGGCTCGGCCGTCGCCATCCCGCTCGTCCGCCGGCTCATCGACCGGCAGGGTGAGCTGAGCGGCATCGGTGCGGGCATCGCCCGTGCCCCGTCGACCTGGACGGTCCTCGCCATGGCCGCCGTGTGCGCCACCACGGCAGCCGCGCTCTGCGCACTCCCGGTACTGCGTGTCCCCCCGCCCGCCCGGCCCCCGGACGGCGCCGGCCGGTAGGCCGTCCGGCCCCCCGGCGAGAACCCCACCCCACCGGCTCGCCCGTGCTCACCGGCACCCGGTCCGGCCGTGGCGACGACGCCGGGAACCACGGCGCAGCAGACACGCCACCGCAACGCCGCGCGGTGACGCGGGCGCCGAACCGTCAGGCGGGGTGGACGGTGATCGTGCAGAGGCGCTTGGTGGCCCGGGTCAGGGCCACGTACAAGTCCCTCTCCCCACCGGGGCGGGCGGCGATGATCTCCTCGGGGTTCATGACGACGACGCCGTCGAACTCCAGACCGCGCGCTTCGGACGCCGGCACGATGCGTGCGTGGTGGGCGACACCCTGGGCCGTCAGCTCGCTCACCCTGGTGTCCGCACAGATCACTCCCAGAAGCTCACCCGGGTGCGCGGTGCTCTGGGCGCGGAGTTCCTGAACGACGGCGGTGACCGACCCGTCCGGAGGTGTGGTCACGGTGCGCGGGCTCTCACCGCTTCGCAGTGACCGTGTGGGCTTCTGGTCCGGAGCGATCCGCGCGAGCAGATCCCGGACGGCCTCCAGGATCTCCTGCGTGGTGCGGTAGCTGACGGTCAGATCGTGCAGTTTGAACCGCGGTCCGACGTGGGGGCTCAGCGCCTCCTTCCAGTCGCGCGCCGTCGCGACCGGGCCCGCCTGGGCGAAGTCACCCACCAACGTCATCGCCCGGGACGGGCAGCGGCGGACGATCATCCGCCACTGCATGGCGGTCAGTTCCTGCGCCTCGTCGACGACGACGTGCCCGTACGTCCGCTCGGGGGGGCCGTCGACCAGGCTCGCCGCCTCGTCCAGCAACGGCACATCGGCATCGGTCCACGGGTCGTCCGGACCGCGCAGCAGAAGGGACCGCTCCTGCGCGGTCAGGCCGGGCAGGAGTTCGGCGAGAGCGCCTGCGTTCGTGAGGAGCGCCTGCACGAGGTCACCCGGTACCAGCCGCGGCCACAACACCTCGACCGCCCGGTCGACACCGGCGTCGTCGAGGAGATCGGCTCGGACGGCGTCCAGGTCCAGCTCGTGAACCGGACCCGACTCGACCGCCCCTTCGGCACGGCGCTGGGCGACTCCCGTGAACCGGTCGAAGTTGATGCCCGTCATCCTTTCGGCATCGGCGTCGATCTGCTCCAGGAGGTCACCCATGTCTCGTCGCATCGCGTCGGTGACGGCGTCGACCAAGAGCTCCTTGAACACCCGGCGCGCGGGGTTGTGCCCCGGTACGGCCGCCACGGCGGCATCGCGTGCCGTGGCGACCTCCTCGCCGGACAGGCGAACCAGTTCCCGTCCGACCCGCACGGTGAAGTCACCGACGGGGGCCTGGTGGACGCGCAGCAGGCCCGCCAAGGCGTCGGCGAGATCGGAGCTGCCCTTGAGACGCGCCGCACCGAACGGGCCCACCGCGCCTGTGGACACCCCGGCCAGTTCCCGGCAGGTCGCCAGGACGACGTCGTTCTCGCCGAGCGAGGGAAGGACCTGGGAGATGTAGTCGAGGAACCGGGCGTTCGGGCCCACCACCAGGACACCCTCCTCGGCGGCGCGCGGGAACGCGTACAGGACATAGGCCGCCCGGTGCAGGGCGACCACCGTCTTGCCGGTGCCGGGCCCGCCCTGCACCACGGTCACCCCGCGGTGGGCGGAGCGGACGATCTCGTCCTGCTCGGCCTGCAGCGTCGCGACGGCCGCGTGCATCCTGCCCGTACGCCGTGCCGACAGAGCCTCGGTCAACGGGCCGTCCCCCACGACGTCCTCGTCGGTCGGGGCGCTCCCGTCCAGCAGTTCGTCGCTCACCGAGACGACCGTGCGCTCCTCGATGCGCAGGTGCCGGCGCCGCCGCAGGCCCATCGGGTGGACCGGTGTCGCCTCGTAGAAGGGCCGCGCCGCGTTCGCGCGCCAGTCCACGAGCAGGGGCAGGTCGTCCTCCTCCGTCTGCAGTCCGATCCGCCCGATGCGCAGGGCCGTACCGTCCGCCCAGTCGACGCGACCGAAGACCAGCCCCCTTTCGGCGCCCTCCAGCCGGCCGATTTCCTTGGCCAGGCGCTCCGCGGCGATTTCTCGTTCGTATGCCTCACCGGCGCTTTCCGCCGGGGCCTTCAGCACACTCACCCGATGTGCGCGCGCCTCGGAAAGCCGTTCGGCGAGCAACTCGTACAGGGAGGACACATAATCCCGCTCCGAGTCAACCACGCGCACAGCGGAATCATTCGTCTTCGACAACAGGGGCTCCTTCGATTCGAGCCACACCATACGGTCAAAGCTCCGCCGAAGGTAAGTCTTGACTTACTTGGCGAAGCCATGCCCCTGCGACGGAATCCATGGCGGACGGGACCCCGTGGCATTTCACGTATTTCCACCGTTCCGCATATCGCCGATTGCGATCTCCCGGCACCCGCCTGCCGCACGGGCGAACCCGCCCTCGAATGCCGACGATGTTTTGCCACGCCCGGGAAAAGGGGGAATATCCGGCGGTGCAACCGGCGCCATCGAGCACCAAACGGGTCAGTACTCCGGCTCCCAGCACCAGGTGTCGTATTCGGCGTCCGGGCTCGACCCGGGCGAACCGGCCTGCGATGCGGTCCATCAGACCCTCGAACGCTTCCTGTCGGCGGGCAGCGTCTACGCTGCGACCTACGGCCACCGCGTGATCGTTCGTCTTCACGCACCGATGACCAACGGTGGCCGCACCTGCCGGCGCCGGCAGGGCGGAACGGCTCATCGAGGGAGACGCAGTGCTGGGATTGCTGGGCTTCTACGACGAACTCGACAACCGCTCCGGCCAACCCAACGGATCGATCCGCGATGCCGTCCGGCCCGTCGGAGAGCCGGATGAGATGGACCTGGTCGCCTACCTGGACGCAGGCCACGTCCTGATCGACGTCATGGAAGCCGGACACGACGTCATCACCGGCAGCACCCACCGGCACTCTCCGGGATGCTCGTCCCTGGTGACCGACGGGGAATGGCTCTGGCGCCAGGACTTCCCCCACTACGTGGAAACCCACCACGTATCGCTGCCCGACGCGTTCCTCGAACACGTCCGCGGCCTGAACCACCGGATTCCCGTCGTCACCGTCGCGCAGTTCGCTCCGCACTACGACGAGACCATGCCTCTGGTCGGCTGGGCCTCGGCTGTCCCGTGGCGATCGACGGCGACCACGCTCGTACCCGAACCGCGAACTCTGACCAGCAAAGCCCAGTTCGACGCGGCGATGTCGGCCCAGGACCGGAACCGGCCGGACGGCAGCCGGGGCAAGCGGCGCAAGCCGCGGAAGGCATAGGCACCACCACCGGGAACCACCACCGGACACCACCACCGGGAACCACCGCCGGGAACCACCCACGCGGGGTCCGGCCGGACGGTCCGGCCGGGGCCCTCGCCGTGCGCTCGCGCCCCAAGAGCTGTCGTCCCGTCAGGTAAGGTCGCTCGACGCCGAATCCGACACCAGTTCGATGGACCCGCGAGGAGTCGAGAACCATGGAGACGCAACAGACGGTGGACCGGCCCCGCCGGGTCCTGCTCACCGGTGCCGCCGGCCGCATCGGCACGAGCCTGCGCGAGCTGCTGCCCGCCTACGGGTACCGGCTGCGCTGCTTCGACCGCCTCCCCGTGCCCGGCGAACCCGACGCGGTCACCGCCGACCTGCAGGACCCCGAGGCACTGGCGGCGGCGATGGACGGCGTCGAGGCCGTCGTCCACCTGGCCGGGATCCCGGGGGAGGCACCGTTCGCCGACATCCTGGCCGCCAACATCGAGGGCAGCTACCGGCTCTACGACGCCGCCCGGGCCGCGGGCGTGCCCCGGATCGTCTACGCCAGCAGCAACCACGCCATGGGCTTCACCGAACGGCCCGCCGACGGCAGCGCCGTGCCGGTGGACAGCGCACAGCGGCCCGACACCTACTACGGGCTCTCCAAGTGCTTCGGCGAGAACCTCGCCTCCCTGTACGCCGACCGGCACGGGATCGAGACGGTCTCGCTGCGGATCGGCTCCTTCGCCGCCGAGCCGCGCAGCGTCCGGATGCTCGCGACCTGGCTCAGCCCGGGCGACTGCGCCCGGCTGGTGCACGCGGCACTCACCGGGCCGGTCGCCGGGCACACCGTGGCCTACGGCATCTCGGGCAACACCCGCGCCTGGTGGGACCTCGCCTCGGCCCGGGCGCTCGGCTACCGGCCGCTGGACGACGCCGAGCGCTTCGCCGCCGACCTGATCGCCGAACACGGCGAACTGTCCGCCGACGACCCGGAGTTCCGCTACCTCGGCGGCCGCTTCACCCAGGCCCGGCCCTGACCACGGGCGGGTCGGCGGGTCGCGGCGGAGCGGCGCACCGCCCGGTCACGGCCGTCGGCCGGAGCCGCCGGGCGGAGCCGCCGGGCGGAGCCGCCGGGCGAGACCGGGCCCGGGGCTCCGGCCCGACAGAGCTCCGGCCCGACGGGGATTCCGGCCCGGCCGACGGCTCCCGGGCGCAGCCGGGCGGATCAGTAGCGCTGGGCCTGGGCGACCCTGGAGACCAGCGCCTGGTCCCGGTCGATCGGGCTGAACGCGGTCGGGGTGGCCTTCGCCCCCGGGGCGAGGTCCTTGACCCCCAGGTAGGAGGTGTCCACCACCTTGCCGGTCTCGTCGAGGAACTCGACCTTGATCGCGTACGACGCCGTCGAACTCGTGCTGTTGACGACCGTCACCAGGGCGGCGTTGAAGCCCGCGGCCTGAGCCTTGGGCAGGCCGGTGAGGGTGACGTCCGACAGGGCGTTGCCCGCGCCCTGGGTCTTCGCCAGCACCGCCTGCGCCTCGGCCCGGCCCGCGGCCACCTGGGCCGAGACGGACGCCTCGAACGCCGACGCCGCCGCCGACAGCGAGGCCATGGCCTCGGAGGCGGCGGACGACGCCGCGGACGCGGCCGCCGAGGCCGAGCCCAGCAGCGAACTCTTGGCCGAGGCGACCGAGGAGGGCAGCTCACCCGAGAACGAACTCGCGTTCGGCGAGAACGAGCGCGACGGCGAACTGGACGACGACGTGCCCGACGAACTGCACCCGGCGGCCACCAGCACCGTGCAGCCCAGCGCCACCGCAGCCAGGCCGGCCCTCCGGCTCGAACGGCCCGGATCGCCCGAGCCCGAGGCGTTCGACGCGTGCTCCGGCTTGTCGAGGCAACGTGACATGCGTTTCTGCCTTCACCTCACGGCCGAACACCCAGCGGCCCGGTCCTGATCGGATCCAGCCTCCGCCCCGGCGTACCGGTCCCACCAGTCGGCCTACTGCGATCAGGTAGCCGACCGGTCCGCCCGGCCTGCGGCGCCACCGCCGCGGACCGGGCGCCACTGGCCGAACACGAGGGGCCGGCACGAGCGGCCGGGCACGAGGGGCCGGGCGTCGCGGGTTCAGTCCCCCGGGGAGGCCGGCAGGTCGCGCAGCAGGTCGTCGAGCTGGGCGGCGCGCTCGGGGCCGAGGGTGTCGACGGCGCGGCGCCGGACGGCCAGCCCCGGCGGCGACCGCTCCGTCGATGGTGGACCGGCCCTCGGGGGTGAGGTCGATCCTCGACGCCGCCGGCTTCCCGGCCGCCGCCGGGCTCGTCGGCACCGGCCTCCTGCTCCACCTGGAACGCCGACTGCCCGCGCAGACCGTCCGCCCCGAAGCCCGACGGGCCGGCCTCACCACCGCGGCCTGACCGCAGCGACCTCACCACCACGGCCTGACCACCGCCGGCCGACGGCCACGTGCCCCGAGCGACGAGGCGGACTCCGGAGCGGCCGTCCGCCCACACCGCGGGCCACCGGCGGACGGCGACCCCGACCGTGTGCCGGCCGGGTGAACCCGTTCCGGGTGCGCCCCCGTCAGCACTGGTGAGGGGCCGACCCGTTCACCCGGCCCCGGCTGGTCCCCACGTCTCTCCTCGGGAGCAATCATGAAGCACCTCAAGGCCGTTGCCGCCACCGTGGCCACGCTCGCCGCACTCTCCGTCGCCGCGACGCCCGCCAGTGCGGCGGACCTGGGCGGCGGCGGTTCCGGCAGCAACGGCTCGACCACGTGCAGCAGCCCGGTGTGGGGTGGCAAGTACCTCTGCGGCGGCCCGTACCGTGAGGGCACGGCGACCTACTACTTCCGCGACGGTCGCCAGGAGGTGTTCGTCATCGGCACCGACCACGCCGTGTGGACGCGCTGGACCGACAAGTCCGGCAACAAGAGCGGCTGGCTCTCCTTCGGTGGCACCTTCACGGGCCCGGTCAGCGTCCTCGCCACGGACATGGGGCAGGGCAACTTCGAGGTCGGCGCGGTCGGCACCGACGGCCGCATCTGGAGCCGCGTCCGTGACGTCAACGGCAACTGGACCGGGTGGGCCGCGATCTAGGCACCTGCCTGCGCAGATCGGCCGTGCCGCCCCGGAGCTTCGCAGCCACGGGCTCGGTCCCGCGACTTCGGCCCCGCGACTTCGGTCCCGCGGCTGACGTCGGGACGCTCCGGCCCGGCGGTCCGGCCGGCGGTCGGTCAGCAGACGGCCCGCCGGGCGAGCACCCGTTCGGTGCCCGCCCGGCGGTGGGTCGCCCCGGGCAGGCAGAGGGTCGCCGGCGGGCGGCGCGCTCCGGGACGGAGCGCCACTGCCGCAGGGCCGCACGCAGCTCCGTATCCGTCTCCCGTCAGCCGGCCGTGCCAGGCGACCTCTTCCGGGGCAGGCGTCACCCCGCCCGTGATCACGGCCTCGTGCACGCCAAGCCGGTACGGGCCGATCGCCTCCCCCCGGCCCGCCCCCGGCCCGCCCCCCGGCACAGGAACGCGCACACGAAGCGGACCGGCGCGCGGACGCCCAGCTCCTCGGCCGACTCCCGGGCCGCCGCCTGCGCGTGGGACTCGCCCACGTCCACGGCCCCGCCGGACATCACCTCGTGGTGGCCGGGACCCGGGAGACGTTCCCGGGCCGCCGGTGGACCGGGACCCGCCCCTGCCGGTGGCGGCAGACCGTACCGGTCACCAGGGCACGGGCGTTCCGTCCCAGGAGAAGAAACCACCGGTGGGGCCGTCGTCCGGCAGCAGGGCCAGGTGGACGGCACCCCGGGCGGCCTCGGCCGGGTCACCTCCGGCAGCGGCGGCCCTGGGGTTGAGATCGGTGGCCCGCAGGCCGGGGGCGAGCGCGTTGACCTTGAAGCCCTCCCCGGCCAGCGTCTGGGCGTAGAGGACGGTGAGGGCGTTGAGGGCGGCCTTGGAGGAGCGGTAGGCGGCGGCGCCCCCGCTTCCCGGGGTGAACTGGGGGTTGGGGTTGGTGCTCCAGGTGAGCGACGCGGTGCCGCTGGAGACGTTGACGATGCGCGGGTGCGAGGACCGGCGCAGGGCGGGCAGGAAGGCGTTGGTCACCGTCACCACCCCGTACACGTTGGTCTCGTAGGTGCGCCGGAACTCCTCGACACCGGTCTCGGCCGGTGGGGCGAGCGACGGTGAGACGCCGGCGTTGTTGACCAGCACGTCCAGGCGGTCCACCTGGGCGGCGGCCCGTGCGACGGCGTCGGGGTCCGTCACGTCGAGGACCAGCAGCCGCGCACCGGCACCGATCTCCTCGACGGCCCGCCGTCCGCGCCCGGGATCGCGGGCACCCACGTACACGGTGAAGCCTTCGGCCGCGAGCAGCCGGGCGATGTGCTTGCCGATCCCCTTGTTGGCACCGGTGACCAGAGCTGTGCGATCGTTCATGGACACCACGGTCCCCTGGCGGCGGGTCGCCTGCCAGGGACAGTCCGTACCAGCCGAGCGGCCGGAGGCGGCATGGCACGTCAGGAACTGGCCCGCTTCCTGCGGGACCGGCGGGCGGGCCTGCGCCCGCACGAGATCGGGCTGACGACGACGGACACCGCCCGCCGCACGCCGGGCCTGCGCCGCGAGGAGGTGGCCGAGCTCGCCCACATGTCGGTCGACTACTACACGCGCCTGGAACAGGCCCGGGGTCCGCGGCCGTCGGCCCGGATCCTGGACGCGCTGGCCCGGACGCTGCGGCTCACACCGGCCGAGCGCAGTCACCTGTTCCGGCTGGCGGGATCGAACGCGCCGCCCGCCGGCGACGCGGTGCGGAGGGTCCGCCCGCACGTGGCCCGGATGCTGGAGCGGCTGCCGGAGACCGCTGCCGTCGTCACCGACGCGGCCTACGGCGTCGTCGCCTGGAACCCCCTGGCCCGGGCGCTGCTCGGCGGCGACCTCGCGCTCGGGACGACGAACCTGGCCCGGCGCCGCTTCCTGGACCGGGGGCCGGCGGACGCGAGCTCCGGCACCGAGGAGTTCGGGCACATCGTCGTGGCGCGGCTGCGCCGGGCCGCCGACCGCTACCCGCACGACCCGCAGCTGATCGCCCTGCTGGCCGAACTGCACGCCGGCAGCGAGGAGTTCCGGCAGATCTGGCAGACCCGTCCGGTCCACGCACCGGGCCACCGCACCAAGACCGTCGACCACCCGCGGGTCGGCCTGCTGCGGTTGAACTGCGACGTCCTGCTCGTACCCGAGGACGACCAGGAAGTCGTCCTGATCACCGCCGACCCGGGGTCGCCCACGCAGCGGGCGCTGCACACGCTGGCCTTGCAGGCGACCTGACGCCATGGGCGCGGCCTCCCCGTCGACGAGGACGCCGAGGACGCCGAGGAGGGCGAGGAGGGCGAGGAGGGCGAGGACGCCGCAGGCGCCGCGGGCGTTCAGCTCCAGCGGACGCGGAACTCGGTGGGCAGCAACCGCAGCGCGTCCAGTTCGGCCGCCAGCTCGGGCACGGACTCGTCGAGTCGCCGCCCCCGTACGAGCGGTGCGGAGCAGTAGATCTTGCGCAACGCGTAGCCCCACCCGGTGCCGTCCCCGTCGGCGTGCCCGACCGTGACCCGCAACCGGTGCGGCTCGTAGCGGAGCATGCCGCTCTCCGCCCGGGTGGCCTCGCAGGAGTCGAACGCGGACCACAGCTCGGCATCGGTCATCCGGGCGAGCCGGGCCGGGGTGAGCGCGCCGCTGTCGAGCAGCCGGGCCGCCAGGCGCCGGACCACCGAGACCGGGCCCACGTTGTCCCAGGAGGTGTGCAGCTGCGCCTCCGCCCGGACCAGGGCGACCAGTACCGCGGCGGCCTCACGGTCGGCCGACACCACCGAGTCCTCCAGCGTGAGACGGGCCAGCAGGACGGCCGGATCGGCGTCCAGCCGCCCGGCGGCGCGCCCGCTGCGCACATAGGAGTCGAGATGGTCGAGGTTCATCAGGCCGGGGCGGCCGAGGAGCGGCGAGAGCGGCTGCCCGCCGAGGATCGCCGCGACGGACCCGGCGTCGATCCCGTGCCCGGCCAGGACGGACCGGACCGGCTCGGCCCGGAGCAGCTGCGAGCCGATCGCGTGGTGGTCGAGGCCGCCGACGCCTTCGACGGTGTGGCTCAGCGGCAGGTGGCCGATGTCGTGCAACAGCGCGGCGACCCGCAGCAGTTCGTCCTCCGGACGGAAGTGCGCGACCAGCGCGAGGACACCGAGGGAGTGCTCCAGCCGGGAGTACGACTGCAGGGTGCTGATCGTCGACGCCCCGCCGTGCGCGACGAAGTGCAGGCGCCGCAGCGGTGCGGTGCGCAGCAGCTCGACTTCCACCGGGTTCAGCCGGACGGGTATCCGCCACAGCGGGTCGGTGAACACCGGGGCCATGCCCACGGCGTTGGTCGGGACGGGGGGTGCGGTCTCGTCCCTCGGATCGTGCGGCGGGGTCTGGTCCGTGTGGGTAGCCATCGGGTCACCATAGGTCCGCCCGCCCGCCGCGGGCTTCCCCTTTTATCGGCAAGCCCTCAGCGGCGGCTACTTGACGGCCTTGCCTCCCAGGAGCCCGAAGATGGCTCCCACACCCAGCTTGGCGATCGTGAGGAGGTTCTCGACCAGGGACTTGGCCTGGTCGTTCGGGTCGTGCACGGCGAGGACGAGCCACACCGTCGTGACGAGACTGGCAACGGTGAGACCCAGGACCGAGAAGAACACGAGCCTGAACACCGGGGTGATCGTGACGGTGTTGCTCCTCCTGGGCGCCACCGCCGTCGGCCTGCCGTCCCTCGTCGTGGGATGCGACGACGCTGCGGACTTCGCGAGTTCCTCACTCATGGGAATCACGCTCCGTGGCCTCGGGCTTCCGTGCGTCCCCGTGCGTCTCCTCGGGCGCCACCTGGTCGAGGCGGCGCAGGAGAGAGGTGACCTCCTCCGGCGACACGGAGGCCGCCGAGAGCTCGACACCGTCCGGGCCACGGACGACCACAGTGGTCTCGTGAGGATTGCGGAACAGGGCTCGCACCACGCCGCGCAGCCAGGCCGAGCCGGCAGCCGTCACGGCTGCGAGCGCTCCGGCCGGCGCCAGAAATCGTAGAATCTCTGCAAGAATTGACCCCATGTCAGTCCTCAGGTGTCGCGGAGAATCGGCGCAATAGTGGCACACCCGAGCACCGCTCGTGACCGGTTCGGGCGATTTCCTCTCCACCGACCACGGTCTCCTCGACGGCACACCGCCCGCCCACGACAGGAATGCGGATCAGGGCCCGGCACCTGAGGTGCACGCCCGCTCCGCCCGCGCGCCCGAGGACCGTTGCTGCTCGGCCGGGCGGGGAGAGGGCCTCGGCAGGTGCGCCCGTCGGTGCGGCCCCGGCAGGCGCGCCCGTCGGCGCCCGCGTCAGGCGAGGGCGGGGTGCACGAGCCGGCCGTGGTGGACGAGGGAGGCGGCCTGCTTGAGGCGGCGCACCCGGACGCTGATCTCGTAGCCGTTGACGCCCTCGACGCGGGCGAGGCGTTCGGTGAGGTAGCGGTAGAAGTCCGGGGTGTCCTTGCAGATGAGGACGGCCATGAGGTTGTGCTTGCCGCTGACGGCGGCGGCGAAGGCGCATTCGTGGTGCCGGCTGAGTTCCTCGCCGATGCGGTGGAGCCGGGGCAGGTCGACCTGGAGCCAGAGGGTGGCGGTGAGTTCGTAGCCGATGCGTTCGGGCAGGGTGTCGACGTCGTAGACGAGGGAGCCGGCGGCTTCGAGGGCTTCCAGGCGGCGGGCGACGCGGGCCTTGGACCAGCCCGTGGCCTCGGCGAGGCCGGTGTGGGAGGCGCGTCCGTCCTCCGCCAGGGCCGCGAGGAGGGGGAGGTCGTCGTCGGTCGGGGGCAGCGGGCGGCCGGTGGGGGTGGGGCGTTCCGCGGCCAGTTGCCGTACCTGCTCGTCGGTGAGGGAACCTTCGCCGCCGGTCCAGCCGGCCGTGCCCGGGGTCTCGTAGGCGTGGATGAGCAGGTCGAGGCTGACGTCGAGGACCGAGGCGGCCTTGGGGAGCCGGCGCAGGAGGACGTCGTCGCGGGCGGTGCCGGCGGGCGAGCGGATGATGCAGAGGATCTCGGACCCGCCGGAGGCGATGCCGACGTAGGCGACCTCGGACCGGCGGGCGAGGGAGTCCGCGAGGGGCCCGACGGCGTCGGGGCGGCAGTGCAGCCGGGCGATCCATTCGGCCCGGCCGTCGGCGGCGGGGTTGCTCAGTCCGACGACCCGGAGCACTCCGTCGCGGCGCAGCGCGTTGTAGCGGCGGGCCACGGTCTGTTCGGAGGATCCGACGACCTCGCTCAGGCGGCGGAAGGACACCCGAGGGGCGAAGTGGAGTGCGTGGAGGATTTTCCGGTCCAGGTCATCAGGCATGGGGGAATCCTCACACAGTAGAAGTCCAAGACGGGGGTTTGATGACAGTGGCCGGGATCACTTGGGGGTTCCTCGCCCCCGGGCGCGAAGCTGGTCGGCGGCTCCGCGGGCGCACCGGCGGGCGGCGCGGACGGCCGCGGTCCGCCGGTGCGCCCGGACCGGGGGCGGGCGCGCGCCGGACGGCGGTGCTCACACACAGCAGCCGGTGCCCGAGTGGCACCCTGCGCAGCCGAAGGAACGTCCTCGTGAACTCCGCAACGATGCAGGACCCCAGGGCCGGACGGGCCGTCACGCTCGTCATGGCGTGCCTGGGCGTCTTCGTCGCCTACCTTCCCGTGACCACCGTGTCGGTGAGCCTGCCGGCGATCCAGCGGGCGCTGGGCACCTCGACGTCCCAGCTGTCCTGGGTGTCGGACGCGTTCGTGCTGCCGATGGCCGCGCTGATCCTGACCACCGGCGTGTGGGGGGACGTGCACGGCCGCAAGCGGGTCTTCCAGGCGGGCATGCTCTTCTGCGCGCTGGGCGCGGCCGTGTCGTTGACGTCGGACTCGGTGCAGTGGCTGTGGGTCGGGCAGGCGGCCTCGGGCCTGGGCGCGGCCTCGCTGCTGCCGACGACGCTGGCCCTGATCAGCCACGCGGTCCCCGACCACCGGGAGCGGGGGAGGTTCATCGGCCTGTGGGCGATGTCCTTGCTGGCCTCGCTCGCCGTGGGGCCGCTGATCGCCGGTGTGCTGCTGGAGCACGTCGCGTGGCGCTGGATCTTCCTGCTGCCCGTGCCGGTGTCGCTGACCGTGCTGGTCGTCGCCGCCTTCCTACTGCCGGACTCGCGTGCGCCGCACGGCCGTCGGCTCGACTGGCCGGGTCAGATCAGCGCGGCCGTGGCGGTCACCTCGGTGGTCTACGGCGTCATCGAGGGCGGCGCGAACGGCTTCGGCGAGCCGGCCGTGGTGGCGGCCCTGGTGCTGGGCGCCGTCGGTGCGGCCGTGTTCGTCGCGGTGGAGCGCCGCAGCGCCGGCCCGATGATCGACCTGGCGCTGTTCCGCAGCCCCGCGTTCACCGCGACCGCCCTGGTCGCCATGATCAGCTTCCTGGGACTGATCGGCTTCTTCTTCGTGCTGAGCCTGTACTTCGGCATGGTGCAGCACCTGACCACGATCCAGGCGGCGTCGCGGATGGTCATGGTGACCGGGGCTTCCCTGCTCGCCGGCCTGCCCGTCGGACGGCTCATGCACCGGGTGTCGGCGCGGGTCCTGATCACCACGGGCCTGGTGGTGACGGCGGGTGCGCTGCTGTCGCTGACCAACCTCGACGTCCACACCTCCTTCGGCTCGATCGCCTGGCGGCTCGTCCTGCTCGGCCTCGGCCTGGGCGCCGTGCTCACCCCGATGACGGCCTCCGCCGTCTCCTCCGTCCCCCACCACCTGACCGGCATGGCCGCCGCCGGTAACAACGCCTTCCGCCAGGTCGGCGCCGCCCTGGGCCCCGCCGTCCTCGGCGCCCTGCTGACCACGCGCGCCCTCGACGCCCTGCCCGGCCGGCTCACCGACGCGGGCGTGCCGACGCAGACCGGCGACCTCGTCCTCACCACCGCCCGTGACCAGGGACTGGGCGCCGTGGCCGGACTCCACCTCGACGCCGCCACCGGACCGGTCCTGACCGCCCTGAGCAGCTCCTTCCTCGACGGCCTGCGGCTCTGCCTCGTCGTGTCCGCCTCGCTCGCCGCGCTGGCCGCGCTCTCCTGCGCCCTGCTGCTGCGCCCGACCGCGACTCCGGCGTCGGCGTCGGTCCCGGTTCTGCGCGTGGCGCCCGGTCCGGGTTCCGAGGGGAACGGGACTGCCGGGAACGGGTCCGAGGGGAACGGGACTGCCGGGAACGGGACTGCCGGGAACGGGTCCGCCGGGAACGGGTCCGGCCGGGCGCCGGTGACGACCGTGCGGTGACCGCTCCCGGACCGCCGCCGTGACGCGCGGATCGATCGACGCCGCCCCGGTGGGACCGACCTCCCACCGGGGCGGACCGCCGACCGGGGTGCAGCGGTTTCCGCGGCGCGTCGGTGGCGTCGGCGGTGCCGGCGGCGGGGTGCGCGCGGTGTGTCAGCCGAGCCAGACGATGTCGATGACGTGCAGGCGCCCGGCGAGGCGGTTGACCAGGTAGACGAGGCTGAGTTGGCCGACGGAGGCGCAGCGGACGTCCTCACCCTCGGGGTCGGTGGTGTCCCACTGCGGCCATCCCCAGGGGGTACGGGAGGCGATGTCGAGCAGGTCGGTGGCCATCTGCCGGGCGTGGGCGGGGAGTTCGGCGAAGGTCTTGGCCGCCTGCGGGGACAGCCGGACGGGCCAGGCGGGGTCACTCACCGGCTGTCCCCGGCGAGTTCGGACAGGTCGATGCCGTCGTCGTCGTTCATGCCCGCGGCGACGAAGGCGTCGACGGCCGGTGCGCTGTCCAGGCGGGCCCGCCAGGTGCGGACGACGTCGTGCAGCGGGGTGAGGTCGTAGGTCTGCCGGGAGTCCTCCACCGCCTTGTCCCAGTCCCGACGGAAGGCCGGCAGCCACCGCTCGGCCCGCTCGGGACGCTCGGCGCGGATCCGGCTGAGCAGGTGGACGGCGGCGCGGGGAGACGGGGCGGGCGGCGGGGCGGGAAGGTCGGGCTGGGCGCTCATCGGGTCCTCCACTTCGTCGTCGGTCACGGTACGGCAATCGGCGCGCGCGGTGGCGGGCTCGGGCCGAATCCCGTTTCTCGGCTGGCGGCGGTCGGTGAACGGTGGCCGGCAGACGGCGTGGACGCCTCTACGCCGGCCCGTCGACGGAGGACGGAGCGTGGCGCGTTCCTGGCACCACGGCGGCCCGGCGCCACGGCGAGCCGACGTCCCGGCGCCCCGGCGTCCCGGCGTCCCGGCGCCCCGGCGTCCCGGCGTCCCGGCGTCCCGGCGGGCTCACTCCACCAGGGCGGTGGCGATGCGGCGGACGATGTCGCGGCGCTGCGCCCGGTCGGTGTGGTCCAGGACCGCTTGCATCTCGGGGTTGGCCGCCGCCCACAGCATGGCGACGTGGGCGAGCAGGGGGAACAGGATCTGGGGCTCGAACCGGGTCGAGACCAGGCCCTTGGCCTGCGCCTCGGCGATGGCGGCGCTGCGGTTGCGCACTTCGGCGACCCCGAGGTCGTTGAGGGCGTCTCCGCGCTCCAGCCGCTGCCAGGTGATGATCCGGGGCATGTCGGGGTACTCGGCGTAGAGGTCGCTCAGGTTGGCCGCGAACCCCGGCAGGTCGTCCACGTCGAGTGACACGCCCGTGACGATCTGTTCGACCAGTTCGTTCCAGACCGCGTCGAACAGCCCGGCCTTGTTCCCGAAGTAGTGGTAGATCTGCGCCTTGTTGCTTCGTGCGGCGACGGCGATGCGGTCGACGCGGGCGCCGTTCAGCCCGTGCGCGGCGAACTCGGCCCGGCCGGCCGTGATGAGTCGCCGCTTGGTGGCTTCGGCGTCGCGCTCCATCGGCCCAGCTCCTAACTAACTGTTTACTTGACAGGGTCACCACGGCACAGTCTAATCAACTAACCGTCCAGTTGAATACGGCTTGCGGTCGCGTGCCTCGGGGGCAGGGGAGGGAACCGGGCGTGGAACCGGGCATGGTGATGGTCGGTCGGAACGGCGAACGGGCGCGGCTGTCCGCCTTCGTGAGCGCCCCCGACGGACAGGCCCTGGTACTCAGGGGAGAGGCGGGCGTCGGCAAGAGCGCCCTGCTCGACCTGGCGGCGGACCTCGCCGCCGAGGGCGGCCACCTGGTGATCCGCGCCACCGGGGTCGAGGCGGAGAGCGACCTGCCCTACGCCGGGCTGCACCAGCTTCTCTACCCGCTGCTCCCGGACGGCGGACAGCCCGGCGGCGCACAGCCCGGTGACAGCCTGCCCGGCGGCGCACAGCCGGGCAGCAGGCGGCCGAGCGCCGCCGCCCGGGTGGCGTTCGACACCGTGTTCGGCGAGACGGACGGCCCGCCGCCGTCGGTCATGGCCCTCGGCATCGCCGTGCTCAACCTCCTGTCCACGACGGCTACGACGCGGCCGCTGCTGCTCGTCCTCGACGACGGCCAGTGGCTGGACGACGCCAGCGCCGACGTCTGCGGGTTCGTCGGCCGCCGGCTGGCCGGCAGCCCCGGGGTCAAGCTCCTGGTGGCCCTCCGCGGCGACATCGCCTCACGCTTCGACACCGCGGCACTGCCGGAGGCCCCGGTCGGCGCACTCGCGGACACCGACGCCACCTGTCTGCTGGACCGGCACCACCCCGGCCTGGGCACGCGGCTCCGCGGACTCGTCCTGGACCAGGCCCGCGGCAACCCGCTGGCCCTGCTGGAACTGCCCGCCCACCTCACCTCCTGCCCCGGCGGCCGGGCCCCCGAGGACCTGCTCGGCCCGCACGGCGTACCGCTGCCCCGGCGGATCCAGGAGATCTACGCCGCCCGCCTCGCCCGGCTCGGCGACGGCGTCCGGGCGGAGCTGCTCACGGGCGCCCTCGACGGAGCGACGGCCCGGCCCGGCGACGGCGCCGCCCCGACCGCGCGCTACCGCATGCGCGGTGTCGACCAGGCCGTCGCGTGTGGCCTGCTGGTCGTCGAACCGGCCACCGGCGACCTCGCCTTCCGGCACCCGCTGGTCCGGTCCAGCGTCGTCCAGCTCGCCACCACCGACCAGCGCCGCGCCGCGCACCGGGTGCTGGCGAACGTCCACCGCGACGACCCGGAACGGCGCGCCATCCACCTGGCGGACGCCACCGTCGATCCCGACGAGACCGTGGCCACCGTCCTGGAGGCCGCGGCCCGGTCGGCGACCCGGCGCGGCGGAGCGCTCGTGGCCGTGTCCTGGCTGACCCGCGCCGCCGAACTGAGCGAGAACCGGGCCGACCGCTCCCGGCGGCTCGGTGACGCGGCGTTCGTCGCCGGGCAGGCGAACCGGCTCGGCCAGGCCCGCAGCCTCGCACTGGCCGCGTCCCCGCCCGGCTCGGACGACAACCCCGCCGCCGTCCTCGCCAACGGCTACCTGGCGCTCTACCAGAACGGCGACGTCCGGACCACGCACCGCCAGGTCGCCGCGGCGGTGGAACGGCTGCGCGACGACGCCGCGAACCGGGTCGCCCGGGACGGGAACGGCCAGGACGGGAACGGCCGCAACGGGAACGCCCGGAACGGGAACGGCCAGGACCCGGGCGGCGAGGTGCTCGACCGGCTCGTCAGCCTCCTGCTCGCCGTCAGCCAGTACGCCGGGAGCCGCACCGCGTGGGAGCGCACCCACGCGGTCCTCTCCTCCCTCGGCGGCCTCGCCACCGAACGGGCCTGGATGTACGGCAGCACCTGGAGCGACGTGGTCCGGCACGGCGCCGGCTGGTCCGGGGCGGTGGAACGGGCCGCGGCCGGCCTGGAGCAGCAGGACCCCTGGGACGTCACGCGGCTCGCCGTGTCGGCCTACCACCTCGACGTCCTCAGCCCGCTGCGCCCGTACCTGGAACGCGTCGTCGACCGCGAGCTGGACACCGGCGCCGTGTCCAGCGGCATCGTCATGCTGCACCTGATCATGCTCGACCAGATGGCGCTCGGGCAATGGGAGGCCGCCGAACGCACCGGGCACCGCACCCTCGCCCTGGCGGCCGAGCCCGGCCACGCGCTGTTCGCGCACCAGACGCGGGCCTACCTGGCCCAGCTCGCGGCCGTGCGCGGGCGGGCGGACGAGGCCCGCGACCTGCAGGCCGCCGTCGACGCGTGGGCCCGCCCGCGCGGCGTCGGGTTCCTGACCCAGCTCGCGGACGCCGCCGGTGCGACCACCGCGCTGAGCAGCGGCGACTACGAGAGCGCGTTCCTCCACGCGATCGGCATCACGACACCGGGCACGTTCCGGCCCTACGCCTACCAGGCGTCGCGGACCCTGCTCGACCTCGTCGAGGCCGCCCTGCACACCGGGCGCGCCGACCAGGCCCGGGCCCACGCGCTGGCCGCCCGGGACGCCGGCCTGGCCGACCTCTCCCCACGCCTGGCCCTGCTCACGTACGGGGCCCTGGCGATGACGGCCCAGGACGACAGGGAAGCGGCCGACATGTACGCGCGCGCGCAGTCCCACCCGGGCGCCGAGCGCTTCCCGTTCGAACTGGCCCGGATCCGGCTGGCGCACGGGATCCGGGTGCGCCGCGCCCAGGGCGCCGCGGCCGCCCGTGCGTTCCTCGCCCCGGCGGCCGAGACGCTCGACCGGCTCGGCGCCACCGCCTGGGCCGAGCGGGCCCACGCCGAGCTGAGGGCGGCCGGGGTGGCACCCCCCGCCCCGACGCCCACCGCGGTGCCGCTGACCTGGCAGGAGCGCCGGGTCGCCGAGCTGGCCGCCGGCGGCCTGACGAACAAGGAGATCGGCGAGCAGATCCGCCTGTCCCCCCGCACGGTCAGCGCCCACCTCTACCGTGTCTTCCCCAAGCTGGGCGTCACCACGCGGGCCGCCCTCCGCGACGCCCTGACCAGGATGGACCGCCACCTGACCGCGTCCTGAGCGCACTCAGGGCGAGGTCACCGTGGCGGAGCCGGACGGGCCGGGAGAGCCGGACGAGCCGGCGGTTGCGGGGGAGGACGAGGACGCGGGGGACGCGGGGGAAGACGGGGAGGCGGGAGAGGCCGGCGACGTGGGGCTCGTGGGGCTGCCCGGGGCGGACGGCGAAGCGGTGGCGGGCTTCGGTGTGACCTGGAGGCCGGTGACGTGCCCGTCCGCGGTGAGGAAGTACTGGAGTCCCGCGTAGCCGGGCGTCACCAGGATCCCCTGGGTCATCTTGGGCAGTTGGCTGGAGCGGGCGAGTTCGGTGCCGTCCTGGGCCCGGCGCCACACCACCTGCTCGGTGGTGTACTTCTTGAGGCCCTGGAAGAACTTCACCGGAATGTCGGTCCCGATCAGGACGCGCTGGTCCGCGGGGCCGATCAGGGTCGTGAAGCTGAGCGTCGTCTGGTCCTGCGTCCACGCCACCGACAGCGCGCCGTTCGCGAGGTCGATCCCGGCCAGCTTGCCCGCCCCCGCGTCCATCGCGTAGACGCGGTCGTTCTCGGGGTCGACGGAGACCATCGACGGGATGAAGCTGTTCTTGCTGCCGCTGTCGGCGAACGGCTGGATGTTCGCCACCTTGGTCGAGTCGCTCTGGGAGACGGCGACGACGCTCATGGGCGTCGGGGTCGGCTTCCCGCCGTTGGTCATCGTGACGACGTAGTCGCCGATGACGGCCATGGCGGACGCGGCGGTCTGCCCGTCCTTGAGGTACGGCACCGGCCCCCACGAGGAGTCGGGGACGAAGGCGTCGTTCCGGTAGGCGTAGCGGAAGAGCTTGGTCGCCCCCGGCAGGTAGATCTCCGGCGTGCCGTTGAGCGTCGACGTGGTGATGCGGCCGCCCATCATCTCCGGCAGCGCGACCTGGGAGAGCACCTGGAGGCTCTTCGGGTCGATCGCCACCATGATCGACGGCGGTACGGCCGACGGGTCGGGGCAGTTGAGGAAGGCGCTGAACCCCTGTTCCGTGCAGCCGGGTTGACGGTTGACGGTCTTGGCGACGATGGTCCCGTCGGGGAGCGCGTCGTAGCCGTTGTACGCGGTGTCGCGCGGGGCGGACCCACCGGTCGGAAGGGTGGTCCGGGCGAGCACCTTGCCCGTCTGCGGGTCGATGCGGGCGATGTGGTAGCCGTAGATGACCACCAGGCTGCCGTCCGCGAGCACGTTCAGGACACCGGGGTAGTCCCACTCGTCCGTCGCGTTGGTGTTGATGAGCACCTGCCGCCAGACTTCGTTGAAGGTCCCGGGTTCCACCCGCGAGACGAACGAACCGGACGCGGCCGGGTCGTCGCCGTAGCCGCCGCCGTAGACGTACAGCTCGTCGGGGCCGCGGTCCACGATGTTGTACGGCGTGGCGTAGACCTGCTGCGAACTGTAGGCGTAGACCTGGTTGTTCGACGGGGCACCCTCGAAGTGCGCGCACCCGTAACGGTGCGTCCGGTTGGAGTCGTGGACCTCGAAGGCCGCGATGGTCGGGTACCACGGGGCGTTGCCCTCCGCGGCCGCGCAGGACTGCTCGCCGGGGACGAGCGCCGGGTCGCCGACCAGCGGACCGCCCGCCGCCACCTCGTCCGCGGGCGGCGAGCTGCTGTGCGGACCGGCCGGGCGCGCACCGGAGCTGGAGCAGGCCGAGACCCCGAGGAGCAGGGCCACGACGACGGCCGTCAGCCGGGGAAGGGGCAACCGCTGCGGCAAGGGGTCTCCTCGGATCGGATCGGCGTACCGGTGCGCGGCTCGTCCGGCACGGGGCGCGGAACAGGCTGGCAGAGCCCCCACGGCCGCACCCGCTGACACGCCGGGCCCGCCGGGCCCGCCACCGGGCCGATCACCCAGGCGGACCCGCCGCCGGGCCGGGGCCGGGGTCGCGCGGCGGCGGGCCGGGGCCGGGGTGGCGCGGCGGGCCCGGGCCGGGGTGGCGCGGCGGCGGGTGGGCGCGGAGCTCATCCACGATGCCGTCCGGTCGGGGTGCGAGTACGGCCGGCCGGGGCGGCGCCCGGGTGGACCCGCGCCCGCCCGGTGGGTGTCGTCGGGCGCGGGTCGGTGGGTGGGGCGGGTCGCTCAGGAACGGCGGCGGCGCAGGCGGCCGCCGAGGAGGAGCGCGCCGGTGGCGAGGACGGCCAGGACGGCGGCGGTGACGGCGGGGATGGCGTCGGAGTCGGAGTCGGTGGTGGCAGAGACAGAGACAGAAGCGGGGGCGGCGGCGGGGGCGCCGGGCGTGGGCACGACGGGGGTGGCGGGTGCCGGCTTGACGTCGGCGACTGGCTTGACGTCGGTGGCGGCCTCCACGCCGGTGACGGAGGTGTGGGTGACCGGCGTGGTGCTCGCGGTCGTGGCCGTGGTCTTGGTGGTGCTGGTGGGGGTGGTGCTGGTGGGGGTGGTGATGTTGATGGTGGCGCCCTGGCCGCAGTTGGTGGTGCCGAGGAAGGGGGTGGCGCCTTCGTTGACGAAGAGGCAGGGGTTGATGGTGGTGGCGCCGAGGGGGGTGGTGGTGTCGTAGGAGACGCGGACGTGGGTGGTGGTGGTCCCTCCGGCGGCGATGGTGGAGTCGCGGCCCTGGAGGTAGACGCCGGGCCGGTCGGCGGGGTCGGTGCCGGTGACCTTGGGGAGGGTGGTCCAGGTGCCGTCCGCCGTGCGGATCCGGACCGTGGCGTGGAGGTCGGTGAAGAGCACGTTGCCGAGGTTGACGTAGGCGGAGGGGGTGGGGTTGGCGAGGACTGCGTCGAACTCGATGGGGTCGCCGCCGGCCACGGCGGTGGCGGGGACGTGGGTGAGGGTGGTGGTGATGGGGTCGACGGCGATGGTGCGGAACTGCTCGGCGAGGTTGTCCCAGGTGTCGGGGGTGGTGAGGCGGGAGCCGAGGGTGATGGACGGGAAGCCGCCGTTGCTGGCTCCGTCGTGGGGCAGGCCCATCGGGGCGCCGATCCGCAGGTCCACCGTCACCGTCTGGCCGGGTGCGACGGTGATGCCGTTGAGCATGCCGTTGTAGGTGGCCTCGTCGGCCCCGGAGTAGAAGTCCAGCGGCACGGGCGTCCAGGTCCCGTTCGAGGGGTCCTTGTGGTCGATGGTGATGGCGTGGGGCGGGGTGCCGGGTCCGGTCTCGGTCTGCAGGACGAGGGTGTAGGTGGTGGCCCGGGTGCCGGTGTTGGTGACGGTCTCGGTGAACGCGACCGGCTGCCCGGCGAAGCCCACCGCCGAGGGTGCCTGCACGTTCAGCGTTCCGGTGGTGGAGCCGTCGGCGGACGCGGCCTGGGCCGGCAGGGCGAGGGTACCGAGGGCGAGGACGCCGAGCGTGGCGGCGACGACAACGGAACGGCGGGAAGAGCGGGTGCGGATGGTGCTGGACATGGTGGTTTCCCCCCGGAAACAACGTGTTGTGGACATGCCGAACCAGTGGTTCGGCCACGCCGGTGACAAGTGAATGTGCGAATGAACGTGCGAACGAATGCACGGATGTGCGGATGTGCGGATGTGCGCGTGTGTGAGTGGTCGAGACGCCCCGCGGACGGACGTGTGTCGGGTCGCGGTGGTCGGCGCTCGGACGGAAGATCCCCCCGCCTCCGGAAGGTGGCCCCCTTCCGTGCCTCTCACTGATACAGACGTGCGGCACCCGCCGGGGTTGCAGGCGACTTCCAAAAAGTTTTCCGCGCCCCTCCCGCACCGCCCGCCGGCCGCCACCACACCACTGACAGCACGCCCACCGCACCGCAGTCGATGCCCGACCACGCGGATCCACCCGGGCGGGGGAACGCCCGGCCCGGCAGCCTCGATCAGGGACGCCGGCGCGGCGTTCACGACCAGCCGCGCACCGACACCGCTCCGTGCAGGACCCGGCCGGCCACCCGCTCCTCCTCCAGCCAGCGGGTGAACACGGCGATGCGCGTGTCGAGGTCCTGCTCGGCCGTTCCGACCGGCCAGATCCGCGGCGGCACGACGACCACCACGGCCTCACCGCGCGCCTCGGCCGCCTCAAGCCAGCGGGGGGACACCTCGACCCGTGAACCCGGCTCCCACCCCTGGCGGCCGCCGACCAGCACCAGCCGTTCCACCCGGCCGCCGGCGACCTCGATGGCACCGGTGGTCGCCGGGGGCTCGCCGGCGGCGACCACGAAGCCGCTGTCGACGGCGGCCTCCACCAGCTCGGCGTGCAGGTCCGCACCGACCCCCACCACCAGTTCCGCGACCGGCGGACCCTGCGCCGCCTCACGCACGGCCAGCGCCCACACCACCGGCCCCTTGGCCCCGCCGTCGTTCGTCTCGCTCGCCATGACCGTTCAACGATCCGCCGGCCGGACCGCATCCCCCGATCGCCCGCGCTTCACACGTCCGGCCCACACCTGGCCCACGGCGGGCCCGCGTCCGGCCCGCGTCCGCCCGTGTCCGGCCCGCGGCGGGCGGACGGTGGCTGGCGGGCGGGCGGGCGAACGGGATCCACTCCGGTAACCGGCCCCCGAATGCCATGCCCATGACGTAGCCTCGCCCCATCCCCACAACTCCATCACAGGAGGGGCAAGCGCAGTGAACTTACGTCTACCCAAGGCCCGTTGGGCTTCCGCCCTGCTCTCCGCCGCCATCGTCCTGGGCACCGGCGGCGTCGCCGGTGCGGTGACGAACACGGCGAACACGGCGAATGCGGCGGTCTCAGCGAACACGGCGAACACGGCGAACACGGCAACCGTCGTCAGTGCGGCGAACACGGTTCCGGCCGGCAGCGCCAAGCCGCCCGTCGGCGGCGTCGAACGGCTGATCCCCTTCCCCGACGCCACCTGGACGCAGCGGGCGCTGATCAGCCCCGACGGGCGGCGCGCGTACGTCGGGGAGGAGACCCGCTCGGGCAGCCGCCTGGACGTCGTCGACACCCGCACCGGCGCGTTCCTCGCCCAGGTACCGACCGGCACCGACTTCTGGAGCGGCCCGAAGGCGCTCGCCCCGGACGGCAAACTCCTCTACCTGATCACCCAGGGCACCCTGAACGTCTTCGACACCGGCACCAACACGCTCCGGGCGAGCGTGCCGGTGCCGGACCAGCCACGCCCGGCCGGCTGGACTGCGGGTTCCCCGTACGGCCTGGCCGTCAGCCCGGACGGGGCGACGGTCTACCTCGGCCAGAGCGGGCCGTACCTCGACAGCGTTCCGAACCCGTCCTTCCTGCCCGGACGCCTGCTCACCTTCTCCGCCCCGGGCACCGCGTTCACCGGCGACGTGCCCCTGCCGACGACGTCCCCGCGCGAGATCGTCGTCCGGCCCGACGGCACCACCGCCTACCTCAGCAGCCCCGACGGCCTCATCCGCGTCGACCTCACCGGCCCCCGCCCGGCCGTCGTGCGCACCATCACCGCCCCCGGCTTCATCGACGAACTGGCACTCGCCCCGAACGGCACCCGCCTGTACGCGCTGACCAGGCCCGACGGCCGGGTCCAGGTCATCGACCTCACCACCGACAGCCTCGCCGCCACGATCGACCTCGACACCGGGATGCGCCAGATCCCCGGCTTCGCGCTGAGCCCGCGCGGCGACCGGCTGTACGTGCTGGAGGACACCGACCTGCCGAGCCCGACCGTCGCCGCGTACGACACCGCGACCAACCGGCCCGTCCCGCGCGAGAACTTCGCCGAGTTCGACCTCGAACACGGCTCGAACCTGACGGTCGGCCCGGACGGCCACACCTTCTACGTCACCGGCAACAACTACACCGACAACCCCGGCACCTTCCTGCAGATCGTCAGCTTCTAGCGGATCCACCCCCAGCGGGCCCCGCCCGGAGGCGGCCCCGGAAGGGACCCGCCTCCGGGCGTCCATCGCCGGGCCCGCTTCCGGCTGCCCCGGGCCGTTCCGGCGGAACGCCGGTCCGGGGCCGAGCCGGGAGCGGGACAGCTGCGGCGTCAGGCGAGGACCTGGGTGAACACGCCGGCGATGGCAGCGGCGAGGGCGAGGACGGCGGCGAAGGCCGCGCCGGCGCGGGCGAAGGCGGCCGGGTAGGTCGTGCCATCGAGGCGGGCGAGCACGCCCGCGGTGGCACCGACCAGGAGGGCGAGCACGACGACCAGGGCGGCGGTGAGCAGAACGACAGCGACGCGGTTCACGGCGATCTCCCAGTAGGGGTCGGGGCGTTGACGTCACCGACTTTCCTGGAACCGGTGTTGAACAAGGTCCATCTGGACAAAGCTGTACACCTGGACACCGATGGACACCCGACCCTGGGGGGCGTGTGAGCACGGAAGACCTTGGGCCCGCGAAGGAAGCGGCGCTCGCCGAACTGCGCAGACAACTGGACGACAAGCGGGCCGGCATGGGCCTGGACAAGACCCAGCTCGCCCGCAGGGCGGGGGTGAGCCGCGGCACCGTCCACAACGTCTTCGCGGGGCCCGTGCCGCGAGCGGTAACAGTCACGGCGCTGGCCCGGGCACTGCGCCTGGACCCGGACGTCCTGCTCGCCCTGCGGCGGATCGCGGCCGGGGAAGCCCCGGCTCCGGCGGGCGCCGGCGTGCCCGGGCCCGCCGAGGACCGGCTGCTGTTCCTCTTCCGGGCCGGCTCCGCCGTCGGCAGTGCCGTCCCGCTCCGGTCGACCGGGTCCGAACGGTTCGAGGAGTTCCTGGAGGCGCTCCGGCTGATCGGGCTGGCCGAGACCGAAACGGCACCGCTCCGAGAGATCAGGACCCGACTGGAGCAGACCGACAGGGCCGGCCTGGCCCTCCTGACCGCGTACGCGGGCGTGCTGGACGAGGTGGTCTCCCTGATCGAGAAGCGGACCTCGCGCGCCGAGTTCCGCTTCTTCCTCGTGGGCAAGCTCCTGCAGGGGATCGCTCTCTTCGCAGCGACGGAGTGGCCGTCGGCTCCGGACATCGAAGACGCGCGGACCGAACTGTTCTACCTCAGCGACGCCGTTGACATTCCGGAGGAGCTACGGGCCGAGGTGAAGGGCTACTGCCGGGTGGAACTGCCCGCTGCCGAACAGATGACGATGTTCGGGGAGGCGGAACGCCTCAGCGGGGCCTTCCACGCGATCCTCTGAGCCGAACCGGCGGCCCGGGCACCACCCAGGCGGGCACCCGGCGGAGGGCCCGGGCGCCTGACGCGACGAGCGGCCGGCCCCGGTCCACCGGCACCCTGACACGTCCCGGTGGGTCGCGGGTGGGCTGGAAGTCTCCGCCGGTGTCGACGGGGGTGGTCGCCTCCCCTCCCGCGCCCGTGGGCGGCACAGGCCCGCGGGCGGCGACGGGTCCGGCCGGGTCAGCGCCCTGCCGGGGCGGCGGCGACGCAGAACTCGTTGCCCTCCGGGTCCGCCATCACCACGTGGTGCCCGTCGAACTCCTCCAGGACCGTCCCGCCCGCTTCGACCAGCCGCGCGGACTCCGCCCTGATCCGGGCCCACCGCTCCGCCGGGCTGCCGTGTCCCGGCACCCGGACGTCGATGTGGAGCCGGTTCTTCGCGGTCTTCGGCTCGGGCACCTTGAGGATGCACAAGCGGGGCCCGGCTCCCTCGGGATCGCAGAGCCAGGCGCCGTCGTCCTCGGAGTCGTCCTCCGGCAGGTCGAACTGCGCCAGCCACTCCTCGCGCGTCCGGAACGGCGCGGGCGGCGGCTCGTCCACGTACCCCAGGGCCGTCTTCCAGAACGCGGCGAGGAGTCCCGCGTCCGCACAGTCGAGGGTCAGATCGATTCTGGCTGCCATGACAGGACCGTACTGCGCACCTGCGACAGCCGCGGCCCCGCCGCTCAGACCGTCACGGCGAGGACCTCGGTGTCCGGGTCCCCGACGTCGAAGAGGACCTCCGCGGACCTGCCGTGCAGCGGGAGCGAACAGACGGCCCGGCCTCCGCACGTCCCCTCCCCGGACGGGGCCGACGACGAGCAGCAGCCGGTCCCCCGCCACCGCCATGCCGGCGACGGAGACCTCGACGTCGGCACCCGCGTCGAAGTCGGTGTCGGAACGGGCACCGGCGCCGGCCCCGCCCGTAGCGCAGCAGCCTGCCCCCGGACGAGACGGCCATGACGCCGTCCGCCGTGACCCACAGGCTCGGCACCACCGCGTCGTGGGACCGGCGGACGAACAACTTCGCCAAGGCAGCCCTGCTCCTTGGCCTCACGGAGCCGGTCGAGCAGGTTGGCGTGGATCTCCTGAAGTCGGGGCATCTGCGCGGGGTCGGGTCGCAGGACGGGGCAGCCGATGCAGGCTTCTCTGACTTGGCGGCGAAGGGGCCCGGTGAGCTCAGAGGAGGTTTCCGGCGCCGTCCGTTCACGCGGCGGGCGGGACTCGGTGATCGCCGACGTCCCGCTTGCGGGACATTATGAGGTGCCCCTGACCGCAGGTCAGGGGCACCGTGAACGACCTTACGTCTATAGGGCGCCGTTAGCCTCGTACGAGAGGGGTCCACTTCTGGGCGGTGGCGCTGTTGCAGTCCCAGAGTTGGAGTCGGGTGCCGTTGGTGGTGTCAGTGCCGGGTACGTCGACGCACCTGCCGGATGCGGGGTTGTAGATGGTGCCGTCGGGCCTGGGGACGAAGATCTGGTTCGGCTCGGTGTTGCCGCAGGTCCAGAGTTCGAGGGGCGTTCCGTTGGCGGTTCCGCCGCTTGTGGCGTCCAGGCATCCGCCGAGGGCGCGGAGGGTCCCGTCGGGCTTGAAGGTCCACTGCTGGGCGGTGGCGCTGTTGCAGTCCCAGAGCTGGACGGCGGTGCCGGGGGTGGAGCTGCCGCCGTAGACGTCCACGCACTTGCCGGTCTGGGCGGTCAGGGCGATGGGGGTGTTTTCGGGGGCGTAGATGCTCAGGACGCCGGTCGGGCCGCCGGTCCAGGTGTAGTAGGGGTCGGTGGTGGTGGAGTGGCCGGTCCAGGTCTGGAGGATCCCGTTGGGTGTGATGCCCCAGAGGGTGGGGGTGCCGATGCCGGTGAGGTCGCCGTCGGATCCGATGACGGGCCAGTTGGCGGGGTCGATGCCGGCGAGCTTGGTGTCGGTGGCAATGCCGGTGAGGGTGGGGTAGCTTGCGCTGCCACCGAAGGGGTTGGTGATCGTGACGGTGCCGGTGGTGAAGGTGTACCCGCGAAGGTCGCCGGTGCTCTGGCTGCGCGCCCACAGGCCGGGGTGGCCCTGGCCGGCCCAGTCGCCCGGTGAGATGAGGTCCCAGCCGCTCCATCCGGTGCCGACGAGCTTGGTCGGCGAACCGAATTTGGCGTCCCCGATGCTGGGGTAGAACCAGAGGGCGCCGGTGCCGTCCGGGCCGCTCTCAACGGTGAAGAGACCGGTGCGGTTGAGGAACTTCTTATTCGTGTTGAGGCTCGTGGTGCTGGGGTCGCCGCTGGAGGCGATCTGCAGCGTGGTGGACCAGTCGACGGCGTTGTAGCCGGTGCAGTCGGTCAGCTTCGGGTCGCAGGCAGGCTTGCCCAGGAGGTAGCTGGAGTCGAAGACCCCGGTGACACCGGTGTTGCCGGGGTTCTTGTAGAAGTAGAGCTTCTGGTCGCCGTCCTTGTGGACGATGAGGTCGTCGACGTTCGTGCCGCCGCGCAGGCTGCCGCGGTGGGTGGTGCGGTAGTTGGCCCAGGAGTCGCCGCCGGGGGACTTGGCCTTCGGGGCGGCGAGCGGGGCCTTGGGCGCGGTGGCGGGGATGCTGTAGGCCCGCAGGTCGCCGTCGGGGTCCGCGGTGACGATGTCGGGCAGGGCGTCTCCGGTGACGTCCCCGAAGGTCGGCGCGGGGCTGTTCGGGTTCCACGGTGCGTAGAAGGCGTACTGCGCGACGGGGGAGAGGTTGCCGGCGTTGTCCTCGGCCTGGACGTAGAGGACGTTGGTGCCCCAGCGTCCTGCGGTCACCGGGATCTGGCCGGTGGGCATGGCGCTGCCGCACTGCCAGGTGGCGTCGACGAGCTGAGGGTCGAAGCTCCAGCGCAGGCAGACCGCTCCGGAGGCGTAGCCGCCGCTGGGGGCTGCGTCCGCGGCGGTGAAGGGGACGCCGCCGCTCTGGCCGGCGTAGATCTGGGGGGTCTGGCCGTTTCCGCTGGGCGGGAACTGCTTGCTGGTGTCGCTGACGGTGGTGGGGAAGGTGACGGTCGGCGGGGTGAGGTCGACCTTGAAGTAGCAGGCCGGGGTGGAGGGGGACCAGGGGACGCCGTCCAGCTGGTCGGTGGCCATCATGGCGTAGCCGTAGGCGTGGCCGTCCTGGATGACGCTGCCGGGGACCTGGAGGGTCGTGGTGCCGCCGTTGTTGACGAAGGGGGTGACGTCGTTCTTGACGTCGGGAGCTCCGGGGAGGTTGTAGTCCCAGATGTGGTCCCAGGTTGCGACCTGGGCCTGGGTGGGGCTGGTGACGGTGGCGTTGAGCCAGAGGGCGTTGTCCTGGTTGGAGCCGGCGCCGAGCCAGGTCCAGTTGTCGGCGTTGCCGTCGCCGCAGGACTGGTTGGTCGCGGCGGGGCTGACCGTCCGCGGCGCGGGCCACACGCCCGGGTTGGTCGGAGTGTTGGGCACCCGGTCGTACTCGATGTACAGGGTGGGCTGGTAGGTGAACCGCTTGAAGGCGTTCTGATTGCTCTCGTCACCGTAGAGGCCGAAGGTCAGCTGACCGGAGTTGGCGTACTGCCGCATCGCGCCGGTGATGTCGAACTGGAACGGAACGTTGTCGTGGCACGCGGCGCCGCCCGAGCCACCGACCATGGCGGTCGTGCCGAGCGGGCCGCCCACCTGCGCCGGCTGGTTGGACCAGGTCGTGCCGTTGCCGATCGGCCCGGTGACGAACAAATTAAGCGGGTATTTGTTGGTGCAGGACCAGTCGGCGGAGACGTACTCCTGCATGTTCATCGTCGCGTAGTGGACGATCGCCCCGTTGAGCGCGCTGATGTCGAACTGGTAGAAGCTGCGCTCCTTGTCGGCGGGGGAGCAACTGCCACCGTGGGCGTAGTAGCCGCAGACACCGGCACCGGGGTGGTCGGCGTCCGCGCTGCCCTGCCGCAGCCAGTTGTTGGAGCCGTCGTGGGCGGACTGGACCCAGGTCCAGGAGTTCCCGGTCTGGGCCCAGGGCAGGAAGGCGGGGTCGATGTAGTAGGGCGCGGTGCCGTGGGCCAGCAGGTCCTGGTCGGGCGTCAGATCGATACCCGAGGTTCCTGCGGTGACCGGCATGGCGGCGACCTTGGAGCCCGCCCCGGGACCGGCGTCGGAACCGGTAACGGCAGCCTTGCCCCCGTCCGTTGGTGAAGGAGCAGGCGTGGGGGTGTCGGCGGCGGACGTGGTGAGCGTCAGGGCTGCCTTCACCGCGGGCGCGGAAGTGCTCGCTACGGATGTGGTGGTGCTGTCCCACATCTGCGGGGTGCGGGCGATCCAGCGGGGCTTGCCGTCGGTACCGGCCGCGGTGATGTTGCCGTGCGCGTCGGCATTGACCGTGACGCCGTCCGTGCTGGTGCCGAAATGCAAGTTCTTCAACACGGGGTTGGCAGCCGCGGCCTGGGTCTTGACGACCAGGACGGTGGTCAGCCCACCGGCCTTGGTGGCGGTGACCTTCAGGTCGATGTCGGGGGCGACAGACGGATAGACCACGCTGTCGCCACTGACCGCCGGCACGGAAAGCGGGAAGGGCGAGGACAGCGCCAGCTTCTTGCCATCCGCGCTGATCATGGTTGCGAGCGGCCCGCTGCCACCGTTGGACAGCACCAGCTGCCCCACAGCAGCCTTGGGAGAGAACGTCCCGTCCCGGTTGGCCACGAGCGTGGCGTCCAGCCCCAGCCACACCCCGCCACGGCGCACGCGCTGCTGCTCCTGGTGGCTGGTGAGAGCGAGGCGCCCCTCCGGGGTCGCCACGGTCTCACTGAACTCGGTGGTGAGCGAGTCGATCGGGACGTTCTTCTGCGTGGCCTTGGCCTCGGCGATGGCCTTCTCGGCGGCGTTGGCGGGCGGGCGCTCCTGCAGGTGCTTCGCGGTGGCGGCGTCGATCACGGCCTGCGACGGAACCGTCGGCGCAGTGGCGGCATGGGCACTGAACCCAGGAAGACCGCTGGTGAGTGCCAGAACGGCTGTCACTGTCAAGGCACCTACTGATGCACCGTTGCGGCGGCGCTTTCTGTTCAAAACGGGACTCTCCCCCCACGAGCACGAGAAGACCTGCATAGGCGCAGGTCAAGGGCACCGTATGGGGAGGGTCGGACATCGGCCAGTTCAATTCGACGACGAAGATCCGGATTGCACTGGAAATGGCCGGTTCGTAGACCTCCGTGAGAAGTCTCACCAGTCACGACGACTTGACTGTCCGTCACCGGTGTCCGCTACCATCCGGCGGTTCGGATACAGGGCTCAGCTCCCGTATTCCGGGGGCCAAATCTGCTGTGGGGGATGTAAAAAGCGTGTCATTCAAGCAACGATCAGAATTCGGGCACAAAAGAGGCAGGAGGGGGAGACTGCGCGGGCGGCTGGCGGCGGTGACGACAGCCGCCGTCCTCGGGTCCATGCTGGCGCCCCTGCCGATGGCGGCCGCGGCAGACCGGCCGGACTACTCGCGCAAGTGGTCGCCGCCGAACACGGCCTTGCCGAAGACGCCTTCGGTGGCGGGCAAGAACGCCGCACCCGTGTCGGCCGCGAAGCCGGAACACCCGGTACCGCCGACCTGGACACCGCCGAAGAACTCGAAGCCGCTCCCGGGCGGCCATGCCGCGGTGAACCTCGGCTCCGCACCCGAGGCCCACGCTCTGGGCGAAGGCGAGAAGCCGCAGGCCGGCACCGAAGCCAAGGCCGAGGGCCTCCCGGTCACCATCGCGCCGCTGGCCGGCTCGTCGGCGGCTGGCCAGACGATCCAGGTCGAGGTCGCCAGCACCAAGACATCGGCGTCCGCCGGGATCCCCGGTGTCGCGGTGACCCTCACCCGCCCCGGTGCGGGGGACGACGCACCCGTGCGCCTGGGCGTCGACGCATCGAGCCTGGACGACGCGTTCGGCGCGAACTGGGCGGCCCGGGCCCACCTGGTGGTCCTGCCGGGCTGCGCGACGACGACGCCGCAGGCCCTCGACTGCCAAAAGCAGACGCCGCTGGAGTCGCACTACGACCCGTCGACGAAAAAGCTCGTTGCCGACGTCCCGCTAACCGGGACCGGGACCGTCAAGGCCCAGGCCACCACGGCCACCAAGACCGCCATCGACAATGCCGCCCCCGGCGCGGCCCGGGCGGTGTACGCGGGCTCCACCACCACCTCCACGACAGTCGGTGTGGTGTCGGGCGCATCGAGTGGAGCCGGAACATATTCGGCAACCCAGCTCGGGTCCTCTCAGGGCTGGGCCGCAGGCGGATCCTCGGGCGCGTTCACGTACGCGTACCCGGTACAGATGCCGCCGGCGCTCGCGGGTTCGGGGCCCAAGGTGGCACTGTCCTACAGTTCTGCCTCCGTCGACGGCCTGACGTCGTCGACGAACGCGCAGGCGTCCTGGATCGGCGACGGCTGGGACTACGGTTCCGGTTTCGTCGAGCGGTCGTTCAAGCCGTGTTCACAGGGCGGGATCACCAACTCCGGAGACCAGTGCTGGAGCGGCGCGAACCTCACCCTGTCGATGGGAGGCCACTCCGGGCAGCTGGTACAGGACGACGCATCCTGTCAGTCCGGCGCGCCCGCCGCGATGGAGCAGGCCGCCTGCACCTGGCGGCTGAAGGACGATGACGGCACCAAGGTGCAGTTCCTGACCGGCGCGACCAACGGCACCTGGAACGGCTCCTACATCAAGGTCACCGACACGGACGGAACGATCTCCTACTTCGGCCTGAACCACCTGCCAGACGCGGGCGGCAGCCCAACCACGCTCGGCGCGGACAGCGGCTCTGCCTGGACCGTCCCGGTCTACTCGCCCAACGGCGGAGACCCGTGCTACGACCCGGCCAAGGGCAAGGGCTCGTGGTGTCAGACCGCTTGGCGCTGGAACCTCGACTACGTCGTCGATCCGCACGGCAACCTGACCACCTACACCTACATGCCCGAGACAAACTACTACGCCCGCGGCGGTGCCCAGAACAACGGCAACGGCACCCGCACCGCCTACACCCGCTCGGGTGTGCCCGCCACCATCGGCTACGGCCAGCGCCTGACGGACCAGCTGAGCAACAACGGCGCCTACAGCCCTGCCGCGAAGATCGTCTTCAACACCTCCGAGCGGTGCGTCACCTCCACCACGGCCTGCGACCCGTCCCAGCGCACCGCGGCCAACGCGGCGAACTGGCCGGACGTCCCGCTGGACCAGCAATGTAGCGCGACCGGCCCGTGCACCAACTACGGGCCGACGTTCTGGACCACCAAGTGGCTGTCGTCCCTCGCCACCCAGGCGAGGGTCAACGGCACCTACCAAACTGTGGACTCGTACGCGCTCAACCACACGTTCATCAACGTGCAGAACGCCACCGAGAACACCCAGGTCCCCTGGCTCGCCTCCGTTCAGCGCACCGGCCAGGGCACCCAGGCCACCGGCGGCCCGGTCACGCTCCCCCCGGTGTCCTTCACCGCCCAGCTGCTGCCCAACCGCGTGGACGGCACCAACCTGGTCCCCGCACCGCCGGCCTACAACCGGCCCCGCATCCAGCTGATCACCACCGAGACCGGCAGCACCATCGGCGTCAACTACGCCCCGGCCGCGTGCTCGCGCGTCAACAACGTCATGCCGGCCTCCGCCGACAGTGACACGCTCTCCTGCTACAACGTCAAGTGGAACCCGCCGGGCTCCACGGCCGGGGCGGCACCGGTGGACGACTGGTTCCTGAAGTACCCGGTCGCCATGATCACCCTGAACCCGGGCACTCCCGGCTCCGTCCCGATGGTGACCAACTACACCTACGGCAAGGCCGCCTGGCACCGCAACGACTCCGTCACCACCGACGACAAGGTCCGCACGTGGGACCAGTTCCGCGGCTACGCCTCCGTCACCGAGGTGGCCGGCAGCGGAAACGACGGGCCGCAGTCGAAGAAGTCGACGACCTACTACCAGGGCATGGACGGCGACCTTCAGGCGAACGGCACCGCCCGCAGCATCCAGGTCGCCGGCCCGATGGGAGGACCTGTCACCGACTCCGACTGGCTCTCCAGCCAGACCCGAGAGAGCGACACCTACACCAGCGCCGACGCCACAGGAAGCGTCGCCAGCTACTCGGTGAAGTCATCCAGCGGCGACCGGGTCACCACCGCCACCCACAGCCAGGGCAACGGCCGACCCGCACTCATCGCCCGATACGTGCCCCCAACGACCACGACCACGGCAAAATCGCTCAAGGCCGACGGAACCTGGCGATCCAACACCACAACCACGACGACCGACCCATCCCACGGCAACCGCGTCAGCACCTCGCTCGACAGCGCCGACGGCCTGCCGGACATCTGCACCCGTACCAACTACGCCACCGGGACAGACCCGCAGGTCCTGGAGGTGGCGTCCGAGTCGATAGCAGTCTCCGGTGTGAACGCCTGTACCGCGACGCCCACGGCGGCCAATACTGCGTCGTGGACCCGGACGCTGTACGACGGCCAGTCCTTCGGACAACTCGGCGCAGCGCATGACGCGACCAGCACACTGACCCTCGATCACTTCGACACCGGCGGAACCCCGCAGTTCAGCGCGGTCAACGCGACGTACGACAGCTACGGTCGCATCACGACCGCGACCGACCCCAACAGCACCGACAGCGAACACCCGAGCGGTGCGACCGTCACCACGTCCTACTCAGCGGCCAACGAGGGTGAGCTGCCCAACACCGTCACCGTCACCACTCCGGCACCCGCAGGCGCCACTGACGTGGCCACCGGCAGGACCACCACCACCACGTACAACACCGCGCGGTCACTGCCTCTGACCGTGACCGACCCAAACGGCCGTACGACCACCGAAGCCTACGACGCACTCGGCCGGGCAACCGCTGTGTGGCTTCCGGGACGGGACGCCAAGGCGAGCGCCAACAAGACGTTCGCCTACGCGCTTCCGGGTGTGGTCAACGGCAGTGCGGTGCCGCCGACGGTGACCTCCTCGGACTTGCTCGCGGACGAAACCTACGCCGTCAAGATCGACATCATGGACGGCCAAGGACGGACCGTTCAGTCCCAGGCGACCCCGGCGCTCTCCGCCTACAGGGGCCGCCTGATCAGCGACACCGTGTACGACTCACAGGGACGCGTCACCCGCACGAACAACCCGTGGTACAACAACGACACCGCACCAAGCACCACCCCGTTCCTGACCACCACGCAGAAAGCCCCGGCGCAGACGTACAACGTCTACGACGCTCTCGGCCGCCCGGTGACCACGCAGTTCATCGCCTACGGCGTGGCCCAGTCCACAACCACCACTGCCTATCCCGGCACCGACCGGACCGACGTCACACCGCCCACAGGCGCCACACCGACCTCCACGGTCACCGATGCACGCGGCCACAAGGCCCAGCTATGGCAGTACAAAACCGCCACTGCCACCGGAAACCCGGCCGACGCGGACGTGACCTCCTTCACCTACACGGCCGACGGCCACCTGGCCACCCAGAAGGACGCCGCAGGAAACACCTGGACCCACGGCTACGACCAGCGCGGCCGCGAGGTCACCACCGCTGACCCGGACACCGGCACCGCCACCAAGACCTACGACGCTGCGGGCCGACTTGCGTCGTCCACGGACGCCCGGAACCAGACCGTCTCCTACACCTACGACCTGCTCGGCCGCCCGACGGGCACCTACGCCGGATCGGTCAGCCCGGACCACCAGCTCACCGGTTCCACCTACGACACCGTCGTCAAGGGCAAACCCTCCACCTCCACGCGTTACGTCAACGGCGCTTCCGGCATCACTTACACCAGCTCCGTGCTGGCGTACGACACCGCCTACCACCCGACCAAGACCACCACCACGATCCCCGGCACCGAAATCGGCCAGGGGACCACCCCGTTCACCTACACCTACCAGGCAATCTACGACCCGATCACCGGCGCGGTGACCGACGACGACCGTTCGGCAGTCGGCGACATCACCGAAGAGGCGATCCACTACACGTACGACAAAAACGGTCCGCTTGGCACCTATGGCGTCTATGGCGGTGACACCTACGACCTGTCCTCGGACTGGGACGCCTACGGCCGCAGCATCCGCGCCACAGTGAACCCCTGGGGCACCCAGATCGTCGTCACCAACACCTACGACGAATCCACCGGCCGCCCGCTGTCGCAGTTCGTCGACAAGCAGACCGCCGCAACCGGCGCCGTCCAGCAACTCACCTACACCTACAACACCGCAGGACAGCTCACCGCCGTCCGCAACGTTCCGGACAACACCCCGTCGTCCACCGACCTCCAGTGCTTCGGCTACGACTACCTCGGCCGGCTGACCAGCGCATGGTCGGACACTGGCACGCTCACCCAGGCCCCGCAACCCGCCGTCGGGGGCATCGGCGCCTGCGCCAACACGACGCCAACCAGCGGCGTCCAGGCCCCGGCGAGGACCACCATCGGGGGCCCCGCCGCGTACTGGCAGAGCTACGGCTACGACCTCACCGGAAACCGCACCCAGCTCATCCAGCACGACCCCTTCGGTGACACCACCAAGGACACCACCACCAACCAGACCTTCCCGGCGACCGGGACCGTCAACGCCCCCACCACCGCCCCCAACACCGGCGGCGGCACCGGCGGCCCGCACGCCCTGACCGGCACCACCACCACGGCGCCGACCGGCACTACCGCCAGCAGCGCCCAGTACGACGCGGCGGGCAACACCACCGCCGTCACCGACACCTCCGGCACCGCCACCCTGACCTGGAACAACGAGAACAAACTCGCCTCCTACAACAAGACAGGCACCGCCGGACCCACCACCTACCTCTACGACGCCACCGGCAACCAGCTCATCCGCCGAGACCCCGGCAAGACCACCATCACCCTCGGCAACGACGAACTCGTCTACGACACCAACACCACCGCCGTCACCGGCGTCCGCTACTACCAAATCCCCGGCGGCGTCACCCTGATCCGCCAGGGTGGCAACACGACCTACCAAATAGCCGACCACCACGGCACCGGCATCCTCGCGCTCAACGGCACCACGCTCACCGAGAGCAGGCGCCCCGCCGACCCGTTCGGCAACCCCCGCGGCAGCCAGCCCACCACCTGGGCCGGCGACCACGGCTTCGTCGGCGGCACCAAGGACGACACCACCGGCCTCACCAACCTCGGCGCCCGCGAATACCAACCCACCACCGGCCGCTTCCTCAACCCCGACCCCATCCTCGACCTCGCATCCCCACAACAGTGGAACGCCTACGCCTACAGCAACAACAACCCCGTCAACCTCTCCGACCCCTCAGGCCAGCACTTCGAAGAGTGCGGCAACGGAATGTACGTGTGCACCGGCGGAATCACACCCGTTGAAAAGGGGCGCGACTACGACCAGATCGTCGAGGAGAACAAAAAGACGGAACGGTTCCAGGCGTACTCCGCGTACACGTACTGGAAAACTGGCAAGACGCTCCGCGAGCACTATGCCGCCAAATGCAGTAATGGTCGATGCAACCCCAATTCCAAACAAGGCCACGAAGGGAACAATAGGGATTTCCTCTTTGGTGCTGGTGTAATCCTAGTTGCACCACTTGACATTGCCCACAAGGTCATCCATTTGGGCGATCATGAATATAACAAGCCGGGCCCGCTAGATACTTACGTAGATTGGGCCCAAGGCCATGGGCTCGACCCGCAAAGTGCAAACTTTGAGTCGGGAGCTTTCCTGCCCGCTGCATTTGGTGAGGCCTACGTTCCCAAGCCGAGACTTGGGGGATGGTGCAATAGTTTTCCTGCGGGAACCAAGGTCCTGCTCGCAGATGGAACCGCCAAGCCGATTGACCAGCTGACCGCCGGCGAACAGGTCGTCGCAACCGATCCTCAGACCGGAAAAACCGCTGGCGAGCACGTTGCGCAGGCCATCACCACTCCCGATGACGAGGACTTCACCGAACTCCAACTGGCCGTTCCGGTCGAGGCAAACGAGGTGGCGGACCCCGGCAGTACCACCACCCTCACCTCAACCCAACACCACCCATACTGGGACATCACCACCAATCGGTGGATCAACGCAGCAGACCTCCACGCTGGCGACCAGCTCCTGACATCCACGGGTGACACCGTTACCGTCACATCGGTCCGCAACTACCACACCGACCCGACCATTGCCTACAACCTCACCATCGACCAAATCCACACGTACTATGTCCTGGCGGGGGCCACGCCGGTCCTGGTCCATAATTGCAATGGTGGCACCACTGTTTACCGTGGAGTGTCGGAGATTAGCGGCGAGACCGGTGAGCTAAACCCCGCATTCAATGATGCAGTGGACGGAATTGCACGCCCGCGTGGCGGCAGTTCCACTCCCGAGATGCACCAGCTTGGTTTCACGGACAGTGATTACACAAGCTGGACCACTTCGGAAGCGGCCGCTCATAGGGCGGCCACAATGAACGGTGGAAACGGCGTTGTCCTTAAGGGCACCATCCCGGCCGGGAGATTCCACGTTCACCCAAACGATGAGCCTTGGGGGGAGCCAAGTCTTAGGGGCGAGTTCGAGGTGATTATCCAAGGCGAGATGCGTGGGACTCCGGAAGCCGTATGGCCCGGTTCTCGCAACGGTTAGTCAGGAGAATCTGAATGATGGTCGAAGTTTCAAGGGAAAGAATTGAAGGGGCCTTGCGCGCGTCCAGCTGTGAGGCGGTGAAGAAGGTCCCTCGCGAGGCCCTTGACCTGATCGTCGATAGCCTTGAACAGGCTATCCCTGTCGGGATGGGGCCAGCTGCCAAACTCACGCCCACCTATCGTCACAGGTATGAGTCGATCAAAGAGTTTCGCGAGGAGAGCTTCGGCTGGCGCGGGTTCTTTGATGCACTAACTGAGGCCAAAGAACCTGTTGGACTGCTCGCCGTACGGGGCGGTGGATGGAGGATGATTCTTCTCATGAATGAATCTTCCGATTCTGTGATTGCTTCCCTAGTCAGGCCGCCGAGTCGCGCAGACTGGCCTGAAGGGGCCGGCGCAACGTAGTTGGACCAATAGTGCTATGGAGGCCCCGCTGTCCCGGGGCCTCCATAGTGTATCGGCGAGAAAGTATCAGGATGTGGGTCGAAATTATCCCGCATAGCGCAAAAGTTCCTGACAGATTAATCGATGATGTTGCTGATCTTCGTGGCTTGATCGACTTTGATGAGACGATGGAGATCGGCTATTGAGACTTTGATTCCGCTACTCGAATCGTAGCCCTGGCTGAATGACATTACGGCCCCACCGGCTCTTGGCGGTTTCTAGGGATCGTCGCAACACGTGGTCGGTTTGATCAGGCCGCGATGAGTCTATGCAGGCGCTCAGCGGGGTTTCCCAGCCGAGCGTTTTGCGTGGGCGGCCGTTGAGTTCGGCGGCGACGAAGGACAGGTGTTCCGGGCCGTGGACGGCCAGGTCGGTGCCCTTGGGGAAGTACTGCCGCAGCAGGCCGTTGGTGTTCTCGTTCGAGCCTCGCTGCCAGGGGCTGGCCGGGTCGCAGAAGTAGTCGGGATGTCGGTGGCCAGGGTGAACGAGCCGTGGGCGGCCATCTCGGAGCCCTGGTCCCAGGTCAGCAAGCGCTTCAGGTGGTCGGGCAGAGTCTGCACGGTGTCCACGAGGGCGTCGCGGACGTGCTCGGCGCCTCGGCCGTCGGGCAGGTGCAGGAGCATCACGTAGCGGGTGTGGCGCTCGACGAGGGTGCCGATCGCCGAGGCACCGTCCTTGCCGATGATCAGGTCGCCTTCCCAGTGCCCGGGCACCGCCCGGTCCTCGACCTCCGCGGGGCGCTCACTGATCATGACCATCGGATGGGCGAACCTGGGCCTGCGCGTGGCCGCCTGGCGGCGGGGGACCCGCCGAGCCCGGCCGGTGCGCAGGGCGCCGGCCAGCTCGCGGCGCAACTCGCCGCGTCCCTGGACGTAAAGGGCCTGGTAGACGGTCTCGTGGGCCACGTGCATCTCCGGCCGCTCGGGGAAGGTGTCCCGCAGAGCCTGGCAGATCTGCTCCGGACTCCACCGTTTGTCCAGGTGCTGCTGGATGAAGCCCCGTAGCTCCGGGTGCCGGCCGATCTTGCCCGGCTTGGGGCGCGGCCGGCGGGCGTCGGAACGGGCCTGAGCGGCATGCGGGCGGTAGGCGCCGCTGTCGGGGTGCCGGTTGCGGCGGATCTCGCGGCTGACCGTGGAGGGGCTGCGGCCGAGCTCGGCGGCGATCGCCCGAACGGTGGCCTTCTCCCGCAGCCGGTCCGCGATGTGGATCCGGTCCTCCTCGCGCGGGTACCGCGAGGGACCGGGCGGGGGCGCCACCGATGTGATCGGTGGCACCCCGGCGGTCCTGCCGGACGGGGCTCGGCCGTTACGCCACCGCTTCCCCGTCCACGCGTTGATCCCGACGATCCGACACGCTTCTTTGTTGCTCACGCCTTGCTGCACGAGCTGAAGGTAGACGTGCCGTTCCTCGGCCAGAGGACGCCGCCCCCGGTTAACCGTACGGTCCCGAATATCGAAGTCCATCGCACCTCTTGAGCTGGGGTGTTGCAACGACCGATAGAACCCAAGCTTTCCGGTGGGGCCGTTGAGCTGTCTGACGGCAGTAGTTGACGGCAACGTCAGCGAACGGGTGCCGCACAAAGCGGCGGGTCGTTGCCGTCGCTGGGCTGGCTGGTGGTCTCTGCGGGATCACGAAGGGCGCGGCCGAGGAGGTCGATGGCGTCGCGCTGGAGGCGGAGGCGGACGTGGGCGTATGCCGTCGCGGTAACGCCGACGTGGGCGACCCAACAGTTCCTTGATGACGACGAGTTCGACGCCTTGTTCCAGGAGGAGTGTCGTGGTCGAGTGCCTCAGGTCATGGAATCGGATCGCCCGCACGCGGGAGCGGTGAAGCATCGCCTTGAAGTGCCGCGTGAGAGTGGCGGGTTCGATGGGGTGGCCGTCCCGGCGCGTGAAGACGTGGCCGTTGTCTACCCACTCTGCGTCGGCCTGCTGCTTCTTGCGGGCCTGCCGGTCACGATGCGCGCGGAGCGAGGCGACGCAGGCAGCCGGGAGGGCGATGCGGCGTTCCGAGCTGATGGTCTTGGTCGGCAGGGTGGTGAGGCCGCTGGTGCGGGTGCGCTGGAGTGTGCGGCGGATGCTGGCGGTTCCGGCGTCGAGGTCGAGGTCTTCCCAGCGCAGGCCGAGGAGTTCGCCCTTGCGGAGACCGGTGCGCAGGGCAAGCTCAAACAGGGCCTGGAGGCGGTGGCCCTGCGTGGCAGTGAGGAAGGTGCGGGCTTCGTCGGCGGTGAGGGGGTCGAAGCGGCGGGGGCGGGGTGTGCCGGTGCGGACGTTGCGGGCGACGTTGCGCGGGATCTCCCCCTCACGGACAGCGTGCTCCAGTGCGGACTTGAGGACGGAGTGGATGTAGGCGAGCGTCAGCGGGGAAAGGTACCGGCGGCAGCATTTCCCGACAGCGCAGCAGCGCGGCCGGCGGTCGGGCTGCGCGTCAGGCTTGCGCCGGGCGTCGATGCCGCGTGCGCAGCACTGCCAGACGGTCCGCAGCTCGTTCAGCCAGGTGCACACATCCTTTGCGGCGAGCTTGGCGAGCTTTTTCTTGCCGAGGCCGGGGATGAGGTACTGGTTGACGCAGGTGGTGTAGCGGGTGTGGGTATTCTCGCGGAGCTGGTGGACGGCGACGTTCTCCAGCCAGTACGTCAGATAGGCGGCCAGGCTGCCCTGGACAGAGACGACCGGGACGCCGCGGTTGCTGGCGGCGATCTTCTCAGTGAGCTTGGCAAGGGCTTCCTTGCGGGTGATGCCGTAGACGCGGACGCGCTTGCGGGTGTCGCCGGGGGCGAGGACGTAGCTGGCGGCTTCCCAACGGCCGTCCTTGCGCTGGTAGACGGTGCCATCGCCGTTGGCGCGAGTTGCCCGAGAGGCCCGTGGCTTCCCTCTCGATCGGGCGCGGTTGGGACGCGACGGCAACATGCCGGATGCCGCCTCATCAGGATCGCACTACGATCGCCTTGCGTCGGCAGGGCAAGGGGGGCGAGATGCCGGACGGTTCGTTCGTAGTGGTCTGGTCAGTACCGGTGATCGCGGTAGCGCTTGTCTGCTCTGCTGCGCTGCGGGAGCACGGTACGCCTGCCGCCAGGCGAGCCGCACATGTGTTCCTGGGCATCGCGACGCTGCCGGCGCTGTTCTTGGCGTGGGTCGTGTTCGAGGTCATCTCAGTGCTCGCATCAGGCTGAGAGGCACCAAGGGCAGGGTGTCTTTCGACGATAGCTGCCGAGCCTCGGTGCCAATTCGAGTAGCGGGCGGTCAGGCGACATTGGCCCTGGCCACGACCTTACGCAGGTGTTCGTCGGAGGCGTGCTTGTTCCGCCAGATGATGTAGCGGCGGATCATGCTGCCCTGCTCCTTGTGGCTGGCATGGTCGGTGCCGTCGAGGGCGAAGTAGCGCAGGGCGGTGAACTGGGCCTCGATCCGGTTGAGCCAGGAGCTGTTGGTAGGGGTGTAGGCGATCTCGACGTTGTTCGCTGCCGCCCACGTTCCGACCCGCTGACAGCGCTTGGTCGAGAGGTGCGGCGAGTAGTTGTCGGCCACGATCGCGATCCGCACGTCCATCGGGTGCAGTGAGCGCAGGTAGCGACAGAACTCCAGGAACTTGGAGCGGTTCTTGGTTTTCTTGATGTGCCCGTAGAGCTGGTCCTTGGCGAGGTCGTAAGCGGCGAAGTTCGCAGCCCTGCTCGCACCGGCCCGCGACCTCGCCCACTGCCTGCACTGGTCCGCATGGCGCCGCGGACACCAAGCACGCTCCCGAGCCAGCCACTACCGGCGACAACCGCCCGACAACTGATCTTCAACAGACGACCTTGACCGATCGACAGGTGATGTAGACCGCCCGCACAGCTTGTTCGTCGTGGCCTGACCCCGAACAGGGCCTCCCGCCTGCGGCTGGGCAATCGACTGCTCACACCCGGGTCTGCAGCATCCAGCCCGGCCAGAACGACCCGTCCGACCGCAGCTCCTCGAACTCCAGGGTCGCGGTGAAACCCAACTCCTCGTACTCACGCACGATGCGACCGTCCTCGCCGGCCCAACAGTGCGTCCGGAGCAGCCGCGCACCGCGACGGGCGGCCTCGGCTCGGGCATCGGCAACCAGGGCCGCCATGGTGAACTGCCGGAACCTCTTCCATGTCACCAAGAAGTGCAGGTAGAGCTCGGGTTCCTCAACCGGCGGGGCGAACTCCGGGGCCTCATCGGTCAGCACAGAGCCACCCGTGACGCGGGTCAGCAGGTCCCGGCAGACCCGCGTCTGGCCGTCCCGGACGTGGCGCAGCACCTGCTTGACGATCGGTGGGGGTTCCTCCCACTCCAGCGTTTCAAGCAGGTCAACGTGTTGCACCGGGACCAGCCACGAGCTGTGGTCATCGAGCATCGCCAGGAAATACGGCACCTCGTCAGGACCACCCTCGGCGACCTCCATGTTGCTCCAGTCGAGGCGGCCTTCGGTGATCCACTCGCTCATGACGCCCTCCCCCGAGGTCCGAAGCTCCAACTCGCCGGTGATCACCTTACGCCCGCGCAGCAACCCACACCGCTTCCCCAGCACCGGTCAAGAGCAGGTGGCAGGAACCCCTGGCGATCAAGGTCGCCTGCCAAACGTCAACAACCTTGAAGATCGCCATCTACAGCCGGAGTACTAATTGCCCGTATCGCCGAAGCCGAGCGCGAAGGCTGGCTCGGTGAGGTCGAGGGGCTTCACGTCAGCCTGGCCGGCGCCGAGGATAAGCTCGCCCAGATCGACCGGCGTTCCCACCAGCAAAAAGTCGTCGGTCTTTGGCCTGCCTATCACCAGGAGCAGAGATCACTGAGCCCCGAAATCACACTTACAGCTCGCCAGCTGTGACGTTACTGTGAGCGGATGAGTGAGGAGTTGAAGCCGCAGGTGCTCTCGAACCGCTGGGCTGACGCCGTTGGTCCTGGCGGCCACAGTTCGCCTCGTGATCTCTGCAGGTGCATCGAGCAGATCAGCACCAAGCCGCAGCGACCGACCCGCTTCCATCGAGAACGCCAGGACACCACCGCACCGGGCTGGATCCGCCTTCTCGAGCTGGTTGAAGAGGCGGCCGCCGACGGACGGGAGGTCTTCAAGCCGCTGGTCGAACTCACCGCGGAACAGCGGCGCCAGGTCGTCACGCTCCCGCCAACGATCGCCAAACTCACCTCGGTGAAGCACCTCGTGCTGTACGGCAGCAACCTGGTGCGTATCCCGCCTGAGATCGGCGCAATGCGGAGCCTTGAGGAGTTCACCCCGTACACCTCCTACCGCCTCCACTGGTTCCCGTACGAGATCACCCGGTGCCCCAATCTGCGGCGCAGCACGGTGAGCACTCGCGCCATCTACGGAAACTACAAGCGGCGGCCGCCGTTTCCGTCGTTGTCGGCCGCAGCTACCGGCACGCAAGGCATTGACCTCGAAGACCTCGACCCCGGCGTATGGGGTGCCACCGCGATTCGTACGTGCAGCGTCTGCGATCAGCACATCGAGGGCGTGAACCTCCGCCAGGCCTGGATCTCAATCTGGACGTCAGGCGCTGACGTTCTGCCCTTGCTGGTCAACGTCTGCTCGACGACATGCATCGAGGCGCTGCCCGTGCCGGCCGAAGGCTACGTCCAGATGCCGCACTCTGGCGGACCAAGCGTCGAGCAGCCGCCAGCTGGCCGACAACCTCGCTAACGCGGTGCGGACCCAGAAGAAGCCCGTAGTTCAGAGAAGCCTGTGTCAGATGTCCCCTACTGCTCGTCGACCCGGCCCAGATGCCACGCCTCCAGGAGATCCACGCCAACGTCATCGACCGCCTCCAGGAGGCGAAGGACCAAGGCTCGCTCGGCGAGGTCTCCGCCATCGAGACCACCCTGGCCCGCCGCGCAAAAGCTGGCTGCCGTGCGCGACCGGGCAGCGCAACCGTCCACCTTGGCATGCCTGACTTCCGCCGCGATGCCCGACGAAGCAGCGCCGAGTCCGAGGACTGAGCGCCAGCGCGTTCCCGATCTTCGACCAGCGAAATGCCGAGCCTCTCATGGAGAGCCGGGCCTGGCAGGATGCCCGGATAGAGATCTTGGAGGAAATCGAAGGCTTGGGCGCGAGCGGTGCCACCGCAATCAGTTGGGTCGGCATCATGCTACTCAGCGATACTCCATGCCGACAGGACGCACAGCGAGCTCGTTCGAAGGGCCCCGACCTGAGCTCCTGCAGGAACGGCAGATAACGAGGGTGAAATGGAAGCGACAGGCGCACGGGAAGAGTTCACGTATGCCCTGACCGGCGACGACAACACCCCTTGGGGTTTCGCGCACGATTGCACAGGCTTGTTCACGCCGCTCAAGGATGACCACCGGTTGGTCGACTTGCGCGGATGTGCACCGGAGGGTGGGCTGCTGGCCGCTGTCGACCGTGTCGGTGGACGTGACGCCTGCGCCGGGAACGCCTACTTGACCCTGCTCGATGCCGCTGGCGCCACGATGGAGTCTTACTTCGTCGGCGGCGTCACCGTGACCGCTGTCAAGCCGTCAGCTCTCGGTAAGGGCCTCTTCGATGTCACGGTCCGGCTCTGGTGCCAAAATGCGCTTCCTGGCTCCGCTGGGGTGTGGGAACTGATTCGCACTGGCCAGTTGGACCGAAATGGACTGTGGAGATCCATGGGCCCGGCGGGCCGCCTTGCATGGTTGTCCGTGGCCTTGTTGTCCCGGGGATACCGGCACCGGACCGACAATGGCGACCGGGCACCGGGGCACGTGTTCAGGATGGACGGCCGTCAGGTCATCGACGTCGACAGCTTCTATTGTGCGCTGGGCGAAGCGGTCGACGGGCCCGGCGGGTACTTCGGATGGAACCTCAACGCCTTGGACGACTGCCTCGGCGGAGGCTGGGGTGCCTCTCCTCCGTTCACGTTGGAGTGGCAGCACTCGGAGGTAGCCAGGACACGGCTCGTGAGACAGCGTGCGCTACACCAGGGCACTGCCACCTTGTTCGAGGTTCTCCTTGAGATCTTCGCCGACCACGGGGTCGAGGTCGTCCTGCAGTGAGGCGGAGACCGCCCGTGGCGCTCTGCACGCTGGCGGCCGGCCAGTCGGCAGTTGGCGGCGCGACACGCCCGGATACTCCCGGGCGCCAAGATTTCCAACCAGTACTTTGAGCAACTCGACTGCGATCCGCCCCGCCAAACTGCCAGCTGGGCTGGTTCGGATAGGCAAGCATGTTCATGAACACAAGGGCTTGAAAAGGCACAAGCGCAGGTGCCGATGGAGACCTTACGCTTCTCGAAGTGCGCGAGGAACGAGTCCTATTCCTCCTCGGTGGGGGTCCGATACTCGGGGCCTCGATGGTCTCAGTCGGGTAGATCGCTACGGCGGACAGATGGTGAAGCATGGTCGAACCTGGGGTGGAATGGCAGGTAGATCGCCGAGGCAGCGTGATCTCGGGGCAGAGCATGGCTCACTCGTAGTCGAAGAAGCGGTCCCACCAGGTTCGTGGCTCGAAGCATGTGCCGAGGTTGCTGACGCCGTCGTAGTCGGTCCAGAGCAGGTGCTCGGAGATGGCGATGTAGCCGAGCGCTTCGAGTTCGTCATCAATGCGGCGACGGTCTGCAGCCTCGAAGAGGACGTTCTCTTCCTCCTCGTCGTAGTGGCCGGGGCCCCCGAGCGTCACGGCGACCAGGTCGCCGTAGTTGCTGACCGTGACAGTGATGTGCTCGCCGCTGGCCGTCGCGGCGGTGGGTATGACGATCGTCCCGTGGTGGTTCGCGTCCTGGACGCCTCGATCGACCGTGCAGGTGCAGCCGAACCGCTGGTCCAGCCTGGCTGCGAGCCGGTCGAAGCGGGATCGGGTCGCGGCGTGGTCGTAGATCGGTGGGAACTCCGCGCTGTCGGACGCGTCGAGGCCCCTGAGCAGAGCCCAGACGTGCTGGTCATCGAGTGGCATGGTCATTGTCTCCGCGCTGATGGGGATGGCTGATGCGATGGCTGACCTGGGCAGCGTAGGCGCCCCGGTCGCCGGCGGCGGCTCGCTGCCATTTGACGGCGACGGTGATGTCGATGCCGAGGGTCCGGGCGAGGAGGGCGGCGAGTTTCTGAATGGCCAAGTCTGCGACGAGCTCGGGTAGTTGGACCGGGACATCGCCGAGTCGGATGCGGACCGCTCCGGTGCTCTCTCGATGTTGTCGACGGTCGGACGGGAGATCGTCGCAGGCCACTGGGCGTAGAGGAGCAATAGCAGGCCGGCCAGACGGTCTTCGGTCCGGATGGTGTCGTCGTGAAGCAGACGGCGGGCTGTGGCCCAGCGGGCGTCGTCGTCCATCGGCCGGGACGGGCCGTTCCATCTCACGGAGGGGAAGCCGAGGTCGCGGGCGATCTTCTGGGAGAGGGCCCAGCGCACGGAGTTGCCTGCTTCCCGGCGGTGGCGCATGTCGTCGCTGGTCATCCAGCATTCGAGGTCGGTCTGGCGGCAGGTGGTGAGAGTCAGGTCCTGGTCGTCGAGCCAGTTGAGGAGGTGGACGGCTGCCCGCAAGCGCTGGCGGACGACCGTGAGCTGGGTGTGCGCGATGTCCCACCAGCCCTGGCCCTGGCGCTGGAGGATCCGCAGGTTCTTGCCGCACTCGGCGCAGACCGGTGGCGAGATCGCCGAAGCGCCGGCCTTGCGGAGTTCGATGAGCAGATCGCCGATGGCCCGCGGTGCCGGGGACCGGCCGTCGGTGAGGACGCCGGGCCGCATCGCCAGGGCCTGGGCGGGACCGGCCGGCTCGGCTCTCGCCGAACGCGGACGCATGACCGGAAGCCCGCCGCGCCACCGCGCGACGGGCTTCCGGAAACTCGGGGCCGACTCCGCCAGGCCGTACGGTCGTCAAGCCGTACCGTCGTCAGGCCTTCAGGACGTCAGAGCATCAGGCTTTCAGAGCCTCAGGCCGTCCGGTCGGCCGCCGGGCGGGCCAGGCGGCTGCGCACCGCCCACGCCGCCGCGCCGAGGGCGAACCCGTAGACGGAGACCAGTCCGTGGCCGTTGTCCTGGGCGAGCCACATCGCGAGGCCGAGGGCCGGGACGCCGGCCGCCAGGGCGATCTCCTTGGGCAGGCGGGTGCGGGTGAGGAAGGCGAGGGCGAGGGTGGCGCCGAGGAAGTAGGTGGCGCCGGAGCTGCCGGCGAAGTTGCGGGGGTCGGTGCTGGGGCCGTCGCCGAGGCCGAGCAGGGTGTCGACGCGGCCGGGCAGCACGATGCCCGCGAGGAAGAAGAGCAGGGTGAGCGAGCCGCCCCAGTACCAGTGGGCGAGCGCGGCGACGGCGGCGAGGGTGACGAGGTTCCACAGGCCGCCGAAGAGGCCGCCGTTCTGCATGAACACCGAGGTGAACTCGCGCCACCAGCCGGACCTGGCGGGGTCGGCGTCCAGCGCGTCCATGGCGCCGGTCCAGACCAGCTGGAGCAGGACGCCGCCGACGGCGAGCGCGCTCAGGACGATCGCCGCCCACGGCAGCGGACGACCGCGCAGCGTGTCACGGCCGACCACGCCGAGCCCGCAGTTGACCATCATGACCATCAGCGCGGCCGTGGTCACGTTGAAGACGATCGCCTCCATGTGTCCGCCCCTCCCCCGGGTGACGATGCTTCCCAACACCGTTCGAAAATCTGATGGCGCAAACGTAGCACAGTTTTCGAACGGTGTTGGAAAACGTTGTACGGTGGACGGCATGAAGCTCACCAAGGAGCGCATCGTCGACGCGGGGATGGCAGTCTTCGCCGAGGTCGGCTACCAGAACCTGTCGATGCGCCAGGTCGCCGACCGCCTGGACGCCCACGCGGGCAGCCTCTACTACCACGTCCGCGGCAAGGACGAACTGCTCGCCCTGATGGCCGACCGGGTCTGCCTGCAGGCCCACGACGCCGGCACCGAGGCCCTCGCAGCCCTCCCGCCCGCCGCCACCTGGCAGGACCGCATCGAGGCACAGGCCACCACCCTGCGCCGGAGCATCAAGCAGCACCCCGGCGGAGCCCTGCTCCTCGCCGAGAGCCCCGGCGTGCTCAGCACCGGCGCCCTCTCCCTGATGGAACGCCTGCTGCGCACCCTCCTCGACGCCGGCCTGCCCGCCGACCACTGCGGCATCGCGGCCGACACCCTGCTCAGCCACGTCACCGGCTTCGTCCTGCAGGAACAGAACCGGCCCACGGCACCACCACCGGTCACCGCGGAGCTCTACGCCGACCTGTGCGCGCGCTTCCCCCTGCTCATGGGCCCGTCGATCCCCCGCCCGAGCCAGGACGAGAAGTTCCTGCGGAGCGTCCACCTGCTCTGCGCCGGCTTCGCGGCACTCACCGGGGCGGAGCCGCAGGACATCCCGCGCACCTCCTGAGGACGCCCCGGCGCAAGTGCCCCGCTGCCGGGCCCGACCACCCGCCCCGGGCCGCCGGACCTCAGCCGTCGGCGAGGCGCTGGATGGTCGCGCCCAGCCAGGCCTGGAGGTCGGCGGGGTCGCCGAGGTCGGAGCGCAGGACCCGGCGGCGGGTCGAGACGCCGAGGACGAAAGCGTCGATCGCCTCGGCCCGGCGGCGGGCCTCCGCGTCGTCGAGGCCGCTGTCGCGCAGGTAGTGGTGCAGCGGCTCCAGCGAGTTGGCGTCGAGGAAGGCCGCCAGCGCCTCCGCCGCCTGTGGGCGCTCGCCGGACGCGCGGTGCAGCACGAGCAGCGGGTCCTCACCGGCCGTGCCGAACCAGCGCCGGACGATGCTCGCCGCGAGGCGCGGGCCCAGCTCGGAACGGTCGCCGTCGAAGGAGCCGGAGACCGGGATCTCCACCTGGGTCGCCGCCAGGAACAGGCCTTCCTTGCCGCCGAAGTAACGCGTGACGAGGTTGGGCGACACGCCCGCCGCGTCCGCCACGCCCTTGACCGTGACGGCGGCGTACCCGTGTCGGGCGAACTGGGGTCGCGCGTGGTCCAGGATCCGCTGCCGGGTCGCGGCCGCATTGCGCAAAGTCATGTGTATGAGCATACACATCGTGTGTACGCTCATACACATGACCGACGACATCAGGGAACGGCTCCACCGCACGCGGCGCGTCACGACCCCGTGGAGCGAGGACGAGCGGCGCGGCATCAGCGGGACCCAACTCGACGAACTGCTCGACCACTGGGAGCACGCCTACGACTGGACCGTGCACCGGCGCCGCATCGATGCGCTCCCCTGGGTGACGGTGCCGGCCGGCGGCACCGACCTGCGGATGATCCACCAGCGGTCCGCGGACCCCGACGCCCCGGTGGTCGTCCTGCTGCACGGCTGGCCGGACTCGGTGCTGCGGTTCGAACGCGTCCTGCCGCTGCTCACGGACGTGCACGTGATCGTGCCCGCCCTGCCGGGCTTCCCGTTCGCGCCCCCGCTCACCACGCCCGGCATGTCGGCCGACCGGATCGCCGGAATCCTCGCCGACGCCCTGGACCGGCTCGGACACCCCCGCTACACGGTGTCCGGCGGCGACGTGGGCGGCACCGTCGCGGAACTCCTCGCCGCCCGGCACCCCGACCGGGTGGCCGCCCTGCACCTCACCAACACCGCCCCGCAGCGTGCCCTCACCGCGGACCCGGCGAAGCTCACCCCCGAGGCGGCGGACCACCTCCGCCGCTGCGCGCAGTGGTTCCGGAGCGAGGGCGGGTACATCGCCGAACAGTCGACCCGACCCAACACGCTCGCGGTCGCCCTCGGCGACTCCCCCGCCGGGCTCGCGGCGTGGATCGTCGAGAAGCTGGAATCCTGGTCCGACGGGCCGGCCTTCACCCCGGACGAACTCCTCACCTGGGTCACCGCCTACTGGGCCACCGGCACGATCGGCACCTCCTTCAGCACCTACACCGAACCGGTCGACCTTCCCGACCGGATCGACACCCCGACCGTGCTCTCCGTCTTCGCACACGACACCAAGCCGGAGCCGCGCAGCTACGCCGAGGCGTTCCTGGACGTCCGCGCGTACGTGGAACACCGGGCGGGCGGCCACTTCGCGGCCTGGGAACAGCCGGAGGCCTACGTCCGCGACCTCCGGCGCGCGGTCGAGCTGGGCCGTCGCGGCTGAGCGGGACGACGGTGCGCACGCGCCGTGGGCCGTGGGCCGTGGGCTGTGGGCCGTGGGCTGTGGGCCGTAGCCGTGGCGGGCGGTACGCCCGGGGCGGCCCACGGTGGCGCGGGGCGGGGGCAGCCTGGCCCCCGGCGAGGGGGGCCGCCGCGC
>NZ_JBHWCL010000002.1:190194-195011 GCF_042735125.1 Kitasatospora sp. NPDC059599
GGGGGGCGGGGGTCGGGGGGGGCCCGGGGCGGGGGGGGGGGGGGGGGGGGGGGGGGGGGGGGGGGGGGGGCCGGGGGCGGGCGGGCCTCCCCCCCCCCCACGACCCACGGTGGCTCGGCTCGGCTACAGCATGACCAGCAGCTTGGTGCCCGGCACCAACTTCCGGTTGACGGAGGTCGACTGGACGAACACGGTGTACGACGGGTTGTCGCCCGGCTTCACCGCGACCTCCGACGCCGGCAGGCCGAGCAGTCGGCGGGCCGCCGGACCGGAGAACACCTTGCCCGTCATCCGGCCGGTGGCCGGGTCCTTCTCCGCCACGGCAAGCTGCTTGCTGCCCTGGATCTTCTCCCGCTTGGACAACTCGTAGTAGGCGCAACCGGTCTTGTACGCGTGCCCGGTGCGGGTGACGAACTCGCGGATCGGCGCCTGCTCGTCGACCGGGACCAGGACGTACTTGCCGGCGTCCAGGGCGTCGAGGCTGGCCGCCACGTCGGCGGTGTTCAGGTCCTGGCCCATGGTGAAGAGGTTCCTGGTGCCGCGCACGCCCTTCTCCCGGCCCCGCAGGAAGCTCGTGGCCGCCGTCTTGACGGTGCCGATGGCCTCCTCGACGCCCTTGGTGGAGTCCGCGTCCCAGATCGCGATGTTCCCCGCCGGGAAGCCGTACTCCTGGGCGGTGCGCTTGGCCAGGGAGTTGGGGACGAGGATCGCCGAGGTCCAGTGGTCGGGCAGGCCGTCCATGGCGCCCTGGATGCGGCCCATCCACTCGTGCAGGACGGCCTTGCCCGGGCCTGCCCCCATGCGGGTGTGCATCTTGCCGATCCGCGAGTAGCCGGAGGCGTTCTCCTCGCCGTCCGTCACGACGACCTGGAGGAAGGAGTGCTCCCCGTAACCCTCCCAGATGTTCTTCAGGTCGTCGACGGACTTCACGGCCGCCTCGATCAGCGCCGTCGCACCGCTGTCGACCTTGTAGAGGCCGCGCAGGGACGGCAGGTGCTTGACGTCCATGTCCCAGACCAGGTTGTGCACCTCGTGGTCGAAGGCGTAGAGGCTGATGCGGGTCTCGTGGCCGAGCCGGTCGGACTCCTCCTGGAGGCCCTTCACGAATTCGTCCACCACGCGGACGAGCTGCGCCTCGTGCTGGCGCATCGAACCGGACTTGTCGACGACGAGCGAGACGTGGTTGACCTTGTGCTTGATCCTGTTCGCGGCCATTCCGCTACCCCTTTTCCAACGCCCTTGTGGCGCCATTTCCGGCGCCTTTCCAGCGCGCCCCTCCGACGTTGGTTCCACACTACGGCGAGGCACTGACAATCCGCCCTGACCTGGGAGTTCACCCCGGCTGTCCGGAAATTGACGGTCGAACGGGATGCACGGGCGAGGCGTTTCCCAGGCCCGACGCCGGGGCGTCCCGCGCGAATTCCCCCGGCGGCAGCGGGACGAGGGATCACGGCGGGTTCCGCACCGCACTTCCGAGCCGCGGTTGGGCACCGCGCCGCCGAACCGTGGTTCCGAGCAACGGCAACGGCCGAATTCGGCCGACTGTGCTCCGCGGAGCGGATTTTGGGGAAGAATCCCCCGCAAGCCGAGGGGGGAAGGGGTCAGGGATGGGGATCTTCAGCCGCAAGCGCCGGGACGACCGGGCGCCCGCACCGCAGGACGCACCGCAGGACGCACCGCAGGCCACGGTGCAGGACGCTGCGCACGAGCCGCCGCAGGACGCACCGCACACGCCGCCGCACGAGGTACCGCAGGACGCCCTGCGGGGCCTGCCGGCGGGCGGCACCACGCGTCCGGCCGGGCCGCAGGACCCGGTGCTGCCGCCCGCCGGGCCGGGTGGCTCCTGGATCTACGAGGTGGCCGGGGAGTACTCCTCGGACAGCTGGGCGCCGCCCGAGTCGATCAGGCGCTGGTGGGAGGTGGACCGCGACGGCAACGTCGTCGGCGAGCCCGTCGAGAACGAGCACTTCGGACCGCCCCGGGACGACCTCACCCGCGCGACCGACCCGGACGGGCCGCTGGGCTGGCTGACCGACACCGAGACGGTGGTGCGAGGCTGGCTGGCCGTCGCACTCGAACGGATCGTCGAGGACGTCGAGATCCACTGGCTCAAGGTCATCGACACCCCGGTCGTGCTGGCCGGCGACGACGTATCGGACTTCGCCCCGCCGGACTTCACCCAGGACCCGCCCTCCCGGATCGGCGTCGCCGTCCCGGTCGGTTTCGGGGGCCAGGTGGAGGGCCACGACCCGGCGGTGGCCTGGGGCCTGCTGTTGTGGGTGATGGTGCCCGGCGACCGGGAGGGGGAGACCCTGCAGAACGTCTGGCTCCGCTACGAGATCGGGGCGGACCGCGCAGCCGAGAGCCTGCGCATCGTCCTCCAGGCCCCGGACATCCAGTTCTGAGACCCGCCCGGTGAGGCACCGGAGTCGGCACCAGCACCGGCACCGGCACCAACACCAACACCGGTTCCGACACCCGATCCGACACCCGATCCGGCACCGGTTCCGGAACCGACCACCCACACCGGCCGTGGCCATGGCGCCGATCGGACACGACCGACCCGGACCGGAACAGGCCCGACCTTGCCCGGGCCGGGCGAAGCGGACGGGACCGGCGGAACGCTTTCGGTCCCGGACCGCAATCCTGTCGGTCCCGCTCGTCATGCCCTCCGGCACACTCCGTTCCTATCGTGAGGCCACCGGAGTTCGCCGGACGCACCCGGTGCCCGAGGCACCGCCCGACCCGTGCCCGACCTGCCGTGCCGCGCAGGTCGGGGCGCGGGCGCCGGCCCGCCCGCCACCTCCGGCTTCCCATCGCTGTCGAAACCCGAGGTGCCGCATGACCGTCCTGACCACGCTCTCCGCCGGGAGCGCCGTGCGCCGGCTGACCATCGTGGGCCCGCACGGCCTCGTCGAACTGGCCCTGCCCGTCGCGGTGCCGATCACCAGGCTGCTCCCGATGGTGCTGCGGTACGTCGCCGGGCCCGAGGCCGGCGAACGCACGTGGGTGCTGCGGCACCCCGGCGGTCCGGAGCTCGACCCCGAGGGCACGCCCCTGTCCCTCGGCCTGGCCGACGGCGACGTGCTGCACCTGCTGCCCGCCTCCGTGGACTGAGCGGCGGGCTCCACCGGCCGCGGCCCGGCGCCGTCAGCCCGTCAACCCCTCGGCGGTCCACCGGGACCGGGGGTCGTCACAGCCGCCGACGCCGAGCCGTTCGCCGTAGCCCTGCTCGACGAGGCAGCCGCCCCGGTGGGCGTGGAGCCGCAGCCGGGTGGTGGCCCGCCCGTCCGACGGGTCGCCCCCCGGGGGCCCCAGGGGGGTGAAGGCGTCCACGACGCTCCACCGCTGGCCCCCGTCCTGCTGCGCCTCGTCGGGCAGCTCGTACGCGAGGTAGACCGAACCGTCCTGGTCGGCGGTGAGCACCAGGGCCGCGGGCGCGTCCTCGTCCGTGCCCACCAGCAGGGACCGGACGACCACCTCGTCCTCCGACACCGGCCGGACGGACCATTCCTGGCTCTCCTCCGCGCTCTCCGGCATGGCGATCACGGCGGCGCCCTCGGCCGCGCGGGAACCACCGACTCCGGCCGCCGTCATCCTCAGCGCCGCCGGCCGGGACGTCAGGGTGCCGACCCCGCCCGGCTGCCCGACAGCGCCGGACTGCCCGGCCCCGCCCGGCTGCCCGGCCCCGCCCGGCTGCCCGGCCTTGCCCGGCTGCCCGGGGTCGGACCCGGGCCGCCAGGGTGCGACCCCCGGCAGAGCCACCTGCCTGCCGGTCCGGCCGACCGGCTCACGCAGGAGAGATCCGTCGCGGTCACCCGGCCGCTCCGGGCCGATGACGGCGGTGGATGGCGGCGCTTCCGTGCTCGGCGCCACCGGGCTCCCCTGACGCGCCACCAGGAAGCAGGTGAGCAGGGCAAGCGCTGTGGTGGTCTGCGCGGCGGCGCGCGCGGGACTGTGGGACAACTGGACTTTCCTCCCCGGCGGTTCGAGCGGTGCGGTACGGCTCCCGGGCCGCCGGCCGGTCCGGCCGACCGAGGTCCGCTCCGCCCGTAACCGACGCAGACCGGAGTCGGTTACGGGCGGCGACGATTACGGTGTCGACGGTTACGGTCCCGGCGGTACGACCGGTGTCGGCGGTACGACCGGTGACGCCCGGAGTCGGCCGACGGCCGGGCCGGGCGCGGGCGGCGGCCCGGAAGCCAGGTCCGATCAGACGGCGGTCGGTGCGGCGGTCGACGCGTCGGTCGGTGCGGCGGCCAGCGTGGCCCGGATCGACGTCATCACGGTGGCATCGGTCAAGGTGGTGGTGTCGCCGACTTCGCGGCCTTCGGCGATGTCGCGCAGGAGGCGGCGCATGATCTTGCCGGAGCGGGTCTTGGGGAGTTCGCCGACGACCTTGATCTGCTTGGGCTTGGCGATGGGGCCCAGGGTGCGTCCGACGTGGGCGCGCAGTTCCTCGACGAGTTCGGGGCTCTCGGTGGCGCCCCCGCGCAGGATGACGAAGGCGACGATGGCCTGGCCGGTGGTGGCGTCGGTGGCGCCGACGACGGCGGACTCGGCGACGGAGGGGTGGCCGACGAGGGCGGACTCGACCTCGGTGGTGGAGATGTTGTGGCCCGAGACGAGCATGACGTCGTCGACGCGGCCGAGCAGCCAGATGTCGCCGTCCTCGTCCTTCTTCGCGCCGTCGCCGGCGAAGTAGCGGCCTTCGAAGCGGGACCAGTAGGTGTCGATGTAGCGCTGGTCGTCGCCCCAGATGGTGCGGAGCATGGAGGGCCAGGGTTCGGTGAGGACGAGGTAGCCGCCGGAGCCGT
>NZ_JBHWCL010000002.1:195108-196443 GCF_042735125.1 Kitasatospora sp. NPDC059599
CTTCCAGTAGGTGTCGATGTAGCGCTGGTCGTCGCCCCAGATGGTGCGGAGCATGGAGGGCCAGGGTTCGGTGAGGACGAGGTAGCCGCCGGAGCCGTTGGGGACTTCGTTGGCGTTGTCGTCGACGACGGTGGCGCAGATGCCGGGCAGGGCGCGCTGGGCGGAGCCGGGCTTGGTCTCGGTGACGCCGGGCAGGGGGCTGATCATCATGGCGCCGGTCTCGGTCTGCCACCAGGTGTCGACGATCGGGGCGGTGCCGGCGCCGATGTGTTCGCGGTACCAGATCCAGGCTTCGGGGTTGATGGGTTCGCCGACGCTGCCCAGGACGCGCAGGGAGGACAGGTCGAACTTGGCGGGGATGTCGTCGCCCCACTTCATGAAGGTGCGGATCGCGGTGGGGGCGGTGTAGAGGATGGTGACGCCGTACTTCTGGACGATCTCCCAGAAGCGGCCCTGGTGGGGGGTGTCGGGGGTGCCTTCGTAGATGACCTGGGTGGCGCCGTTGGCGAGGGGGCCGTAGACGATGTAGGAGTGTCCGGTGACCCAGCCGATGTCGGCGGTGCACCAGTAGACGTCGGTCTCGGGCTTGAGGTCGAAGACGGCGTGGTGGGTGTAGGCGGCCTGGGTGAGGTAGCCGCCGGAGGTGTGCAGGATGCCCTTGGGCTTTCCGGTGGTGCCGGAGGTGTAGAGGATGAACAGGGGGTGTTCGGCGTCGTGGGCCTCGGGGGTGTGTTCGGTGGACTGGCGGGCGGTGATGTCGTGCCACCACACGTCGCGGCCTTCGGTCCAGGAGATGTCCTGGCCGGTGCGGCGGATGACCAGGACGTGTTCGACGCCGTCGGTCTTGGTGAGGGCTTCGTCGATGGCGGGCTTGAGGGCGGAGGGCTTGCCGCGCCGGTAGCCGCCGTCGGCGGTGATGACGAGCTTGGCCTGGGCGTCCTGGATGCGGGAGGCGACGGCGTCGGCGGAGAAGCCGCCGAAGACCACGGAGTGGGTGGCGCCGATGCGGGCGCAGGCCAGGATCGCGACGACGGCTTCGGCGATCATGGGGAGGTAGACGGCGACGCGGTCGCCCTTGCGGACGCCGAGTTCGAGCAGGGCGTTGGCGGCCTGGGAGACCTCGTCCTTGAGCTGGGCGTAGGTGAGGGAGCGGCTGTCGCCGGGTTCGCCCTCGAAGTGGATGGCGACGCGGTCGCCCAGGCCGTTGGCGACGTGGCGGTCGACGCAGTTGTGGGCCACGTTGAGCTTGCCGTCGGCGAACCACTTCGCGAAGGGCGGGTTCGACCAGTCCAGGGTCTGGGTCGGCTCGACGGCCCAGTCCAGACGGCGGGCCTG